>JAFIEC010000337.1 GCA_020832725.1 Paracoccaceae bacterium
GACAGCGCCTCGCCGTCGCTGGCGGCGTAGAGGAAGACATCCTGCCCGGTAAAGCCCGCGGCGGGCCGATAGGTCACGGTGCCATCGGGGTTGACCTCTGCGACGCCATTGGCGGGCGCGCTCTGCAGCACCGGCATCAGCGCATCCCCGCCCGGATCGCTGTCGTTGGCCAGCACGTCGATGATGACGGGCTCGCCCTTGAGGGTCTCGGCGTCCACGGGATTGGCGATGGGCCGTGTCAGCCCCGCAGCCACCCGGAAATCAAGCACCGCGTCACCACCCGCCACGCTGTCGTTGTCGCCATCAAGGGCAGCAGCCCCGCTGGCGGCACGCAGCGCACCCGCAGGCGGCGGGGCGGCACCATTGGGCCCGCCCGAAAGACGGATGGTGTAATCGCCCGTCAGCAGCACCGCATCGGCCGCGAAGATCACCCGCAACCCGTCCGCCGACAGGCTGGCGCTGCCCGGAACAAGCTCACCCGCCGCGTCACGGACCTCCACCGAGGCGGCGGTGAGCGAGGCCGGATCAAGCGCCCGGGTCATCCGTACCTCGACGCCCTGCGCGCTGACATCGAGGCCGGCGGTGCGCACAAGCTGGCTGAGATTGGTGGCCGGCTGCACGTTCACCGCAAAGGGGGCGGCCTCGAAGGTGCCGTTCTCGTCGGTCACGCGCAGGATGACCTGACGCAGCCCGATGGCGGTATAGACATGCTCGGCCCGCCTGTCGGCCGGGTCGAGCGCCACCGGCCCGGTGCCGTCGCCCCAGTCGATGGTGATGGCGGTAATCGTGTCCTGCCCCGGATCGGTGATCGAGAAGCTTATCGCATAGGTCTCGTTCACCCGGGTCGCGGCACTGCCCGAGAGCGTGATGGTGGGCGGCACGTCGCGCACGGTGATCGACAGGGTCGCCTTGCTTTCGGCACCTGCGGCATCGGCCGCAGCGATCACGGCTTGCGGCGTCGCGGGGCCGTTGGGGGCTGTCCAGACGATCTCGCCCGAGGTGGCATCCACGCTCATGCCGGCGGGGCCGGAGACCAGCCGCCAGGTGATCGGCCCGGGCCCGTCGAGATCACTCGCCGAGGGGGTGAGGCGCAGCGTCTCGCCCTCGTCGATGGTCACCGGGGCCAGCGGGGCGATGACGGGAGGGTCGTTCACCTGATTCACGGTGATCGCCACCTCGACGGTGTTCGAGGTCGTGAAGCCGTCACTGACCCGGTAGGTGAAGGCATCATCCCCCACATGGCCCGGCCAAGGCGTATAGGTCAGCCCGCCGCCCGGGGCCGGGTCGAGTGTGCCGTTGGCTGGCCCGGTCATCACCTGGATGATCAGCGGATCGCCATCGGGGTCGATGTCGTTCACCCGTGGATCGAAGGTCACGGGCGTGTCGCGGTCGGTCTGCACGACCCAGGGGGCCGCCACCGGCGCGCGGTTGTCGGTGTCGAGCGCGACCTCGCGCAATGTCGCACCGGCATCGGCCGTGCCAAATCCGATCAGGTCCACCCCCAGCCGCAGCGCCGCCCCTGCCGCAACGCCGCCCAGCGACAGGGTGAGCGTCAGCGGCCCGGACAGATCGGCGATGCGATCGCCGGAGGACAGGCCCTCGGCCTCGACCCCGGCGCCAAAGCGGATAGTGCCGTCCCGCTGGATCGAGACCAGCGCGTCGGTGCCCGACATGTCCTCGATGCTGCGCAGCGCGGCCCCGGTGGCATAATCGAACAGGGTGATCTCCAGCGCGTCGGGGGCGCGGCCCGGGTCCTGCCCGAGCACGATATCCGAGAGCGTCAGGCGGATCCTGGTCGCGGCGTCGGGCACGAGGAAGCCCTGTGACAGACCGGTGAAGGCCCCGCCCCCGGCCTCGGACAGCCGCGCGCCAGCGGGTGTGGCGGTCACGTCGCCCGTCTGCGTCCAGCCGGCAAGGCCTGCGGCGAAATCCGCGTTGACAAAGCCGGTGTTGAGGGGGGCCGCCCCCATCGCCTCAGGCGCGGGCGCGGCCTCGGGCAGGCGCGGCAGGGCGGCAAGGGCGGCGAGGTCCTCGGGGGTGATGATGCGACGGATGCCGGGCTGGATGACTTCGGTCATCATCCGTTCCGGCCCGGCGGCAACGGGTACGTCGGGCAGGCCCAGCAGGTGGCCCATCTCGTGGGTCAGTACCGTCAGCAGGTCGATCGCGCCCGCCGCCAGACCGTCGAGTGCGACCTTGTGGCCATCCACCGTGGCCCCCACGAATTCCACCGAGTCGGCGGGCGTCGGGTCGATGAACCAGCCATGTCCGGCGGCGGTGGCGTCCAGCGTGATGCGCCCCTTGTGCGCCAGCGCCAGAAGCGAGCCCTCTAGGTTGGCGACTTCCAGCTCCAGCTCCTCCAGCGTGGCGATCTGGCCCGCCGACAGAAGCCCGGTGCCCGCCCATGCCGCAAGGGCCGCCTGCAGCAACGGTACCGCCTGCTCGGTCGCGATGGCAGGCGTGGAGCCGGGGCCTGCGGCAACCTGCAGAGGCTGGCCGGAACCCGGTGCCGCCGCCGCGAGGGCAATGTTGTCGAGCAGGTAAAGCTGGCTGATCGATTGCGCCGCTGCAGCGTCGGGGCGCAGCGACGACAGAAGGGCTGCGCGGATGTCGTCGTATTCCGCACCCGGCGGCGGGGCGAGATCGAAATCATGCCCTTCGCCCTCCAGACCGGTATTGGCGAGGATGAGCGTGACCATCCGCCCCTTGAGCGCATCGGGCAGCTCCACCACATGGGTGACCTTGTTGAAAACCCCCTGTGGAAAGCTGACCCGCTGGTGATGCAGAACCCCGGCGTCGCCCGGTGAGGTGATCGTGCGGACATCGACCCCGGGTTCCACGAAATAGACATCGACCCCCGCATCGGGTGTCAGCACCAGCGGCGCGCGCGTGTCGAAGGTGAGCACATTGGCCCCGGTCGCGGGGATCCACAGGCGGTTATGGGCGATGCGGTCGAACTTGGCGACGTCGCGGAGCACGTCGTCGACGAAATCGGCAATCAGCCCGTCGGGCAGCAGGCCGCGCACCAGCAGCGAAAGCACCTCCTGGCCGCCCATCAGCAAGGCGAAATTGCTGGCCGTGATCGTCTTGAACTGTTCCCCGAAGATCGCATCGAAAGCGGCGCTGAAATAGCTCTTGAACTGATCGACCGAGGCGCTGCCGCCTTGCGCGGCGCTGATCAGGCCGCCGACGCTGACATCGGCGCCGTCGGCAAAGCGCTGGCCCTCGGGCATGTTCGACAGGATCAGCTGCTTCAACCCGAGATTGACGATCAGGCTGTCGACCTGCATCAGGATCGCCCTCTGTACCCCGGCCTTCTTCGACAATTCGCTTTCCGGATCAAGAAGCTGTTCCTCGATCCAGGCGCGGGAGGGCGCGCTCTTGCCGTCCTTCGCCTGGAGGAGGGTCTCGATCTGGGCGCTCTTGATGACCTTGTCGACCAGCGCGCCGGCATAGGCATCAAGGGCCTTGCCGAGGATCGGCTTGAGGATGGCCAGCGGGTTGGTCTCCAGCACGAACAGCCCGGCAAGGTCGGTCGCCAGGTCGATGCCGAATTCACGGATGCCGAACTCGAAGCCATAGCCGCCGTGGAACGCATAGCCCGGCAACTGGTACGAGAAGGGGAAGCGCCCGAACCCCTGTGCCTTGCCCGACAACAGCGAGCGCGCCGCGCGCTCCTCGTTGCGGGTGGCCTCCAGCTCCTGCTCCACCGCGCGGATCTGCTCGTTCTTCTCGCGCCCGAGCATCTCGCGCAGGCCCAGCGGAAGATCGAAATCCTCTACGTATTCCTTCTTCTCCTTCTGGAGCTCGGACTTGCGCCCTTCCAGGAACGTGATCTTGTCGGTCTTGATCCCCAGGAAATCGTCGATCTTGACCATGCTCAGCAGCATCGCCGCCAATGATTGCTTGGTTCCCAGCTCGAAATCGCCGTTGAAGATGCTGGCGGGCGGATTGTGGTCAGGGTCCGAGGCCGGGGTGCCGGTGCCGGTCACGGGGCGGTAGATGTCGCCGCCCCCGGCCCAGGAATAGAACCAGCCCGTGCCCGTGCCCTCGCGCATGTAGCCGGGCACCGCCACGCCGGGGCTGGTGGCGACCCGCGCCGCGTGCGCCGCATTGTCCGGCCCCGCCGCAAGGCGCAGCGGGGCTGACGCGTACCAGCCCCTGGCATCATGACGCTCAAGCTGCTCGAACGTATAGCCCAGCACCTCGACGGTCTGGCCGACCTTGGCATGGGTGCGCCAGATGTCGGTGCCCAGAAACGAGGTGATGCCCGTATGGGTGGTGCCCGCATACCAGGCCAGCGCCCGGTTCGACGGCCCGCCAAGCCCGGTGGTGAAGGGCAGCCGCAGCCCGCCGATCTCCACGAAATCGTCCCGCCCGAAGCCCGAGGCAAGTTGCGTGAGGTTGAGGTTCACGTCGAAATCGTCCAGCGCGCGGCCGTTGATCGAGAAGGTAAAGCCGACCCCGAGCGGATCGTTCCCGGTGGCGGCGGCGGTCTGATAGTAATTGTCGGCAAAGCCGATGTTGGACCAGCGCACGATCTTCGGGTCGCCGAACTTGCCGAATTCGATGGTCGAGATCTTGATGCCGAACTTGTCGGCAAGCGTGATCATCTTGTCGAGCGCCTTGGAAATCGCGCGTTGCTTGATCACCATCGAGGCGGTGGCGGCGGCACCCGCGATGTTGCCCGTGGCCCCGAACACGACCGTTGCCACGGTGTTCACCGCCTGAAGCGCCTTGTTGATGCTGTCGGTGAAGGTGACGATGCTCTGCAGCGGAATGTTCAGGCTGTCCTGCGCCGTGTCGTAGGGGTCTATCGTTGTCTTGTGAATGCCCGTGATGTCGGGCCGGTGGACGCCGAGGCGCTGGATGATCTCGCTGTTGACCACCGCGCCCCGGTCCTGTCCCACGAAATGCAGCGGCGATTGCAGCAGCGCGCCGCCGGTGTCGGCATCCAGCTGCATCAGCGACGCAAAGGTGGCGTCGGCGGCGGCCTCGGAAAAGCCCGTGTCGGTGATGTTGCTCTCGCGCGCCCAGTCAGCCAGCAGCGTCACCGCCTCGCCCGACCGGAGCGCCGCCACCCCCGAGGCCCCCGTGCGCAGGTCCACCCAGTTGCCCGTGCGCTTGTCGTAATGCAGCACCGCGCCCCCGCCCGCCGCCCGGGTGATCAGTTCGGCCAGCGCGGTGAATTCCGCCGGGGTGTCGAACCGGCCGTCGCCGAAATCGAGGGCGAAGTCGGCGGGCCAGAACTGCGCGCCATGGGTGATCAGCGTGACCGGCCCATAGGCCGTGGTGCTGGGCCGTGCCGCCGTCTCGAAGGTCTCCGAGCCGCGCGCGCCGGTCGAGGGCACGACCACGCCCCAGTGGAAATTCTGCCCCGCCGTCAGCACCTCGAGGAAGGCGGGGTCGAACGTCACCTCGGTGCGCGAGAGATCTTCGAGCCGCCCCGTCTCGATCACGTTGCCGTCCGAGGTGACCACATAGCGCGAGCCGCGCTTCAGCCCTTCCTCGGGCGTGGTGAAGACACGCCCGCTGTTCAGGTCGCTGCCGAAGGAGGCCCGTGCCTCGGGCCTGTCGAAGGGGGTGTTGCGGGCCGGATCGTCTGGAAAGAGGCCCATGCCGCGCGGCATCGTGGACACATAGAGATGCGATATCGCCGGCATCCGCACGCCCGTGGTGGCCCCGATGCGGTCGGGGCCGTCAAAGGTCCAGGACAGCATCAGCTCACCCGTGAGCCCGCCGTAATTGACCACCGGTGCGGCGACCGGATCGAGCGTGAGCGAGGCCAGCGGCTGGATGTCGATGAACCGGGTGGCCCAGGAGACATCCAGCGGCCGCAGGTTCACCGGCGTGCCGGTATCGCGGCGCTCGTCGTCGAGGGGCTGCGTGCGGTTGAGCGCCCCGCCCCCCTCGGCCCGGCGGATCAACTCGTTGACATCGAAGACCAGCACGTTGCCGGTCCCGCCATAGGCCACATACAGCCGGTCGGCATCGCCGCTCAGCGCCGCGCGCTCCAGCACTGCGCCGGGAATGGGCGTGGTAGCACCCAGATATTGCGCCCCGCCGCCCGGCACCGCCGACGACGAGAACAGCGACAGCGGATCGCGGATCACGCCGATCTTGGCGCCTACCTGCACCGAATTCTCCACCGCCGATTGCAGGTTGGACGACCTCAGGAAACGCTTGGAGCGGTCGACGATGAAGCCATAGGTCATGTCGGGCAGGAACACGATGTCGCCCGCGCGCTGGATTTCCAGATCGAACGCGGTGCCGCTGGTGCGGTTGAACAGGGCGTAGTTGCTGTAGACCTCGGCCGGGTTGAGCGCGAGGCCCGGCAGCGGTTCGCCCTCCGGGGCCTTGCGGTCCTGCCGGTCGGCCAGCACCGAGGGCTGCGAGGCAAAGATGTTCTCGACGCTGACAAGGAACCCGTCGGCCCGCGCATCGCGAATGATGATCTGCTTGAGGCCGTTGACGTGGTCGGCCTCGGCCAGCACCACCATGCGGTCGGCCCGGGGGGTGGCCAGCACCCGGCGCGGATCGCCGGGCATGACGATCGCGCCATCCTCGATGCGGAACCGCTGGAAGGTGGGCGCGCCCTGCTGGGCGGGTGTGGCCGTGATCGCGATGCGCGCGCCGTAGGGCACGGCCACCTCGTCGGCGTCGCGTCGCAGATCCGCGACATCCACGTTGATGACATGGATCGAGGCCTCGTCGGTGCGGTTGCCCGAGATGTTGGCGTCCTCGGAGGGCACGACGGCGAACAGCCGCTTGCCATCGGCGCTGACGGCCAGGCTGTCGATCTGTCCGCCAAGCCCGTTTTCGAGCAGGAAATCGAGATACCACGATTGCGCCACCGGCAGCCGGGCCAGTGGCCGTGGCTCCATGAAATGAGCCGAGCCGGGCTTGATGTCCATCTGCCAGATTCGGTCACGGGCGGCGATGAACAGACGATCCCCCTCGGGTGACAACGTCATGGCCGACACGCCGCCGCCGGGCACCATCACCTTGCCCGAGACCGGCTGCAGCCCCCCCGCCCCCGACCAGCGCATCATCGAGGCGTCGAGCGTGAAGATGCCGTTCTGTGTCAGCGCGAAGACCAGCGCGAGGTCGGGCGTCGCGATCAGGTCGCGGATCACGATGTAGCCCTCCTCGGCAAAGGGCAGGAACAGGACCGTCTGGTCCTCTCCCTCTTCGCCGGGAATGCGGGTGTCGATCACCGTGATGCCCGAGCGGCCATCCCTGAAGTCGCCGGCAAAGGCATAGCCGCCCTCGTTGCGCACCTGCACCGGGTTGGAGGCGATGAAGGGCGTGCCTTCGGCCCAGACCTCTCCGGGTGCCACACCGGAACGGATCGCAGGGCGCTCCACGATGAAGGTGGCATACGGCAGGATCATGGACCGCGCGACATCGAAGGTGATCGAATTGGTAAAGCGGAACCCGCTGTCGCCGGCTGCGGTGATCCGGACCTCGGCAAACTCGTCGCCATAGATGAAGCGTTCCTGCTCGCCATAGACCACGCGGATACGGGCGCGGCGCAGGTCTTCGGAGCCGAAGCTGCCCTCGACGTCCAGCAGGTCCTCGTCGGCAAAGAGCGCCCCCGTCAGCGTCAGCCGTGTCGGCAGGTTGGGGCGCGAGAAATCCACCGAGATGTCGCGCACCACGGGCCTGGTCTGGGAATTGGGCGTATCCGCCGGGATCAGTCCGGTATCGACGAAATCGGGAAAGATCCCCTCGGCCGGGCGCAGCCGGAAGGTGTCGGTCTCCAGCGATCCGTCGAGTGTGACCTCGAGGCTGGTGCGCGGCCCGTCTCCCCAGAACTCGCCCACCTTGTAATAGGCCTCGAGGTTGGCCTTCTCCATCACCCTCGGTGCCAGCAGGAAGGCGCTGGCCGTGCCCGCGATCAGGGTTCCCGCCATGAAGCCCGCCGGGCCGAGCGCGGTCAGGAAGGTCGCCGCCACGATCGCCGTTGTGGCCAGCGCCACGTCGGGCGCCTGTACCCGGACCGCCTGCACCGGCACCGAGATGCGCGCGGCCATCACCGTCCCGCGCTCGGAGAAGCCCGGGAAGGGCGGCGAGGCGGTGCGCGCGATGCCGTCGGCATCCACCCGGCCCGTGTCGATCACCGCCCAGACCTCGCGCAGCGCGCCATCGGGACCGATGGGCAGCTCGACAAGCTGGAAGAAGGCAATCTCCTCGCCCTCGGCCATCGTGCCGCCGGTATCGATGCCCAGTTGCATCGGCCCCGCGACCGGCGGGCCGTCATGAGAGAAGGTAAAGACCGAGAAGGGATCGAACCCGTCGGGCAGCGCCTCGGCCCCGGCGATGGTGGCGGCCACGTCCTCGTCGGTGATGGTGAAGGTCTGCGGCCCCGGCACCTGACCCGGCCCCAGTGCCAGCTCGATCCCCGAGGCGGTGCGCATGATGCCCCCCTCGGGGCCGAAGGCCACCGTGTCTCCGGCGACGGGCGGGGCCACCGAGACACGGATCGTCTCCTCGCCATAGGCATGGATCACCGTGACGCTGGTCGCGCCCTCGGCCAGGGCGGTGATCAGCCCGTCCTCCGAGACCGTCACGATGCGGCTGTCGGCGACCGTGTAATGGGTGCCCTGATCGGCCCGCCCCACGAACCGCTGCTGTTCAAGGCCGACCGAGGTGACGATCTGCCTTGTGCCCCCTGCGGGCAGGATGGTGACCGCGTCGGGGTAGGCATCGATGTTGAAGGCCCAGGTGATCAGGTCTCCGATGTTCTGCTCGGTGTAGACGCCGACTGCCGTGGATGCGGAAAGGCCATCGCGCGAGACCGTGAGCACGGTGTGGCCGCCCCCCTCTCCGCGAAGAAGTCCGCCGGGCGACAGGCTGGCAATGCCTGCCTTGCTGAAGGTGACATCGACGAAATCGAAACCGACCTCGACCCCGGCCTCGCCCTCGAAATCCGCCAGCAGGCCAAGCGCGACCGTTTCGCCCTGTGCGTCGAACAGGATGCGCCGCTCCGAGAAATCGAGGCCCAGAAGGGCGGCATCCGAGATCGTCAGCGGAATGTCGATTTCGGTGGAGAGATACCCGTCGGAGGCGGCGATCCGCACCGAGGCGTCGCCGCTCATCCCCGCTTCGGGCGCGAATTCCAGCACCCCTCCGGGCAGCAGCCGCGCCACTCCGCCGCTGGCGCCGATGACCGAGACAAAGCGCGCGGGCCCGTCCGGATCGGTGACGATCCCGGACAGATCGAAGCGCCGCGCCGTACCCTGATAGGCCACAAGCGGGTCGAGCCCCGGCGCAAGGGCCGGGGCCGCGTTGGGGGTCAGCCCGAAGGTGGCGGCGAACAGCGCCCGGTCTGCTGCATCGACGAGTCCGTCTCCGGTGATGTCCACGCCCGCGCCGAAGAGGGCGGCATCCTCGGCCGTCACCGCGCCGTCGCCGGTCAGATCGCCCGCCACGGCAAAGCTTGCGGCAAAGGCCCCCGTGCCGGTGATCTCGAACAGCCCCTCGCCCGCGCGGTCGATTTCGAACAGGGCTGTGCGGGTCTCGCCCGCGACATGTTCCGATACCGGCCCCGCCCCGTTCCAGGTGATCCCGGTTGCGCCCGCGCCCGTCAGGTCCACCCGCACGAACACGCTGCCCGCGGCGGTGCTGGCGATCTCTCCGGGCAGGACGATCGCGGCCAGACGGGTACCGTCCGGCGCGATGGTCCCCGAGGCGGTGCCCCCGGCCAGATCGCGCAGCCCGCCCAGATCGGCGGCGATGGCACGGGCCGCGGGCACGCCCGGGCCGCGATCCCAGTGGTCCCGCCCGCGCCCGGGGTCACGCTGTGCGTCAGCAGCCCGGCGGCATCATAGCCGTATCGGCTGCCCTCGTCGCCCGCGCCGCGCGCGAGCACAAGCTGCCCCGACGCGTCGCGCAGATAGCGCAGGGATGTGCCGTCGGGCAGGTGCACCGCCCGGATCATGCCATGGCTGTCGCGCTCGAAATCCACGCGCGTGCCGTCCCGACCGGTCAGCCCCGTGGAGGTGACGTTCACGACATTGCCCGCCCCGTCGCCCATGCGGGTCACGCCACGGGTGCTGTCGATCCCCCAGAAGCGGCCATCGGCGGCGGTCAGGATGTAGTTCGTCCCCTCGCCATGGGCGGCCGGGTTGTAGGGCGCGCCCGATGAGGCGTCGAAATAACGCCCGTTCGCATCGCGCAGCAGCGCCATGGGCGTCTCCAGCCGCCAGCCCGGCGCATCGTCCGAGACCCAGGCGGGGGTGATGTAGCGCATGCCCGCGTGTTCGGTGACTTCGGGCACGAAGGAGAAGGTGGCCCGCCCGCCATCGGGCAGTGCGAGGTTCACGCCCGTGCCCAGCCGCAGCGGCGGAAACAGGCCAAATGCCGACGACACCACGCCATCCAGCTCCGAGCGCAGGTCGAGGTCGATGCCGGCAAAGCTCCAGCCCGCGCCAAGGCTGCCCCGCTGCCCGGTCCCCGGCGCAAAGCTGTCGTATTGCCGCACCATCTCCAGCGCAAATCCGTCGAGGTTCACCAATGCATCGGTTTCGGCCAGCATAAGGCGGGCGGGCTTGTCGGGCTGTGCGATCTCTACCGCAGCCTCGCGCAGCACGCGCCGACCGCCGATGTCGCGGGCCTCCACCCGCAGCGTATAGAAGCCGTCCGCCATCAGCCCCGGGTCGAGGGTGGCCAGCACGCCCGAGATCGGGCCCGTCCCCGCCCCCAGCACCACCTCGGCCCCCGGGGCCGCGCCGCGCGGGGCCAGCGTGACACGCCAGAAATCGAGGTTGGCATCGAGCACGGTGCCCCGCACCTCGGTCGGCGCGGTGATACGCCCGCCATCGGGCAGTTCGTCCAGATCCAGCACCGGGGCCTCGCGATCGGCCGGATCGCGCACGCGCAGCGCCTCGGTCAGGGTGTGGCGCGTGCCGTCGGGGGCCTCGGCCACCAGCACCACATCCAGCCGCCCCGGTGTGGCAGGGGTGAAGGTCGCGGCCCCCGTCGGGCCGGGGGTCAGCTCGGTCCCCGCCACGCTGAGCGAGACCAGCGTCGCCCCGCTGATCACCGGGCGAATGGCCACCGGCTGGCCCGGCAGCGCCGGGAAGGCGGGGGTGAATTCCAGCCGCAGCTCGGGTGCCAGAGGGGCGCGGGCCACGCCCACCACACCGGCAAGCCTTCGGGTGACCGTGCCGTCATCCACCCGAAGCACGAAACCCGCATCGCCCGCCTGCCCAGGCAGCGGCGTCCAGACGATCTCGCCGCTTGCCGGGTCGATGACCATGCCTTCGGGCGCATCCTCCAGCGCAAAGGCCAGCACATCGCCATCGGGATCGGTGGCGTTGACCTGATGGCGGAATTCCTCGCCCACCACGGCCTGCAGCGGCGGCAGCGTCACCGCAGGGGGCCGGTTCACGGCCCGCACCTCCACCTCGAAGGAGATCGTGCTTTCGGCCCCCTTCTCGTCGATTGCGCGCAGGGTGAAGCGGTGCAGCCCCGCGTCCCCGAAATCGGGCCGCCAGACCAGCAGCCGCTCGTCGGCCAGGGGGGTCGAGGTCAGGAATGCGGTCTCGGGGGCCTCGATGATGTCGAGGCGGAACAGATGCCCCTCGGGGTCGATCACATTGAGCGCCACCTCCAGAAGCCCGCTCTCCCGCGCGATCCGGTCGGGAAGCGGCGAGAAGACCGGCGCGGAATTGGGCACGGTCACGGTGACCGGCACCATCATCTCGACGGTCGCGGCACCGTCGCTCACGGTGAAGACGATCTCGCGCGTGCCGCCCTGCAGACGGTCCGGGGTCCAGCGGAAGACGCCTGTCGCGCTGTCGAGCGTTGCCCCCCGCGGCAGGTTGCGCGCCCCATAGCGCAGCGTGTCGCCGTCCAGATCAAAGCCCTGCAGGGTGAGTTCCAGTGTCGAACCCGCGGCCACCTCCTGTGCGCCGGGATAGCTGAGCACCGGGGCCGCGTTGCTGGTGCGCGTGGTCACCTGAAAGCTGCGGGTGACGGCGCGGGCGGGGTCGGCCCCCTCCTCCTGCACGGTGAGGGTGGCGGTGCGGGTGCCGAGGTCTTCGGGCATGGGCGTCCAGCGGATGCGGAACAACCCCGGGGTGGAGGTTTCCTCCACCACCGCGCCGGGAAGGCCTTCGAGGACGATCTCCAGCACATCGCCATCGAGATCGAGGATGCCCACGGGCAGCACCATCTCGCTGCCGAGGATTGCCAGCGCATCGGGCAGATCGTCCACCAGCGGCGGTGCGTTCACCGGAGTGACCGTCAGCGCAAACGACAGGCGCGCCTCGGCTGCATCGGCACCGTCGCCGCCCGGGGTGCCGGCGTCCCGGGCCACCAGACGCAGCCCGTAGAGGCCCCGCGCCCCGGTGCCCGGTGCCAGCGTCAGGGTGCCGGTGCCGTCGCCATTGTCCGCGAAGGCCACGAAATCGGGAAGACGCAGACCCAGTGCGTTCTCCAGCGCCAGGGTGACGGGGCCGCCTTCCGGGTCGGTGGCGCGCAGGGTGACGGACAGTCCCTCGCCCTCGTCCAGCTCCAGCGCGGGCACCGGCTCGATGACCGGCGGGGCGTTCTGGGCGCGGACCTCGATCGACAGCGTGGCCTCGGTGGTGATCGGCACACCCGTGCCCGCCCCGTCGTCGGTGGCGGCAAGGACGATGTCGAAACGCCCCCATTGATCGGGCCGCGGGGTCCAGCGCAGCTCCCATGTATCGGGGTCGAAGACGGCCCCCTCGGGCAGGCCCGAGACGGGCGTCACAACCATGCTGGGGGCGGGGTTGCCCGCGCGCTCCACCAATTCGCCGTCGGCCCCGCGCTGGGGCGGGCGATAGCGCGGATTGTCGGGGTCGATCACACTCAGCGGAATGACGATTTCCTCGCCGGTGAGGGCCGCCCAGCCGTCCAGACCCAGAAAGATCGGCGCTCCGTTTTCGGGCGTGACGGTGATCGTGCTGCGTCGCGCGGTGACGGTCTCGCCATCCGAGACAGTGAACAGAAGATTGTAGGTGTCGGCCTGATCAAAGCCCGGCGTCCAGCTGAAGATGCCGGTTTCCGCATCGAGGCTTGCCCCCGTGGGCAGCCCGTCGCCGCCCACGCCAAAGCGCAACTGCGCCCCCGGCGCGCCCTCGGCGGACAGCCGGATCACGATCCTTTCGCCCTCGCGCACGCTGCGTTCGGCCGGCGCGTCCAGCACCGGGGCCGGCCGCGCCCCCAGAACCCGGATCGGCAGCGACAGCCGGGTTTCGGCCTGGCCGTCGGTGGCGGTGATGCGCAGGTCGGTATAAAGGCCCGCCTGCCCCGCCGCAGGCACCCAGCGCAGCGTTCCCGTCGCGGCATCGAAGGTGGCCCCCGGCGGCAGGCCATCGGCCAGCAGGATCACCCGATCGCCATCGGGATCGACGGCGCGCAGTTCCAGCTCCAGCAGATCGCCCTCGCGGACGATCATGTCCGTGGGCGCGGGGCCGAAGACGGGCGCCGAATTGCCGTTCTCAACCGCGATGGTAAAGCGCTGGAGCGAGCCCGCGCCCAGCGTGTCGAAGACATGCACCACAACCTCGGTGGCAGCCTTCGCACCCGGTCCCGGCGTCCATTCGATGAGGCCGGACAGCGGGTCTATGGTCATGCCGTCGGGGGCGTTGCGCAGGGCGTGGAACACCCGGTCGCCATCCTCGTCGAAGCTGATCACCTCATAGCGCCAGACCTCGCCGAGGGCGGCCTCCAGCGGCGGCTGGGAGATGACGATGGGCGCGACATTGTCGCCATGCCCGCCGACGACCCCCAGCACGAAATCCGATGTGCGCCGCTCGGTGGCGGCAAGGCGCACCGTGCTGGCCGTGGTCGAGGCCCCGGGCGCCAGCCTCCCCCCCTCGGCCAGATTGCCCGACAGGTCGATCAGGAAGCGCCCGTCGCCCGACACCCCGTCGATGTCCAGCGGCAACCGCCCGCCCGTCGCCTCGCCGCCCAGCGCCAGCAGGAAGGGCAGCCGCAATTCGCGCTCGGAGACATTGGTGACGCGCACGTCATAGGAGACAAGGCCCGAGGCGCGGTCGAAACGGGTGTTCAGGATCTCGATGTCGATCAGCGCGGACAGATCGGCCGCGATCTCGAAGCCGTGGGTCACCTCCTCGCCCAGAGGGACCCGGTAGGCCGAGAGCAGCGCCGGCGCGATCTCCAGAGTCCAGCCGCCCACCGGCAGGCCCGACAGCCCCAGAAACGCGGTGCGGCTGGCGGCATCCCAGACCACGAAATCGGGGCGGGTGATGTCGCCGCTTTCGTTGCGCAGCACGAAATGGGCGGGGTTCAGCACGCTGCCCGGCTCGTCGGTGGCACCCAGATACATGGGCTGGTCGAACGTCACCTGCACGAAGGGAAGCGGGGCAAGGGCGACCGCGCCCTCCTCGGGGGTGATCTCCACGACTTCGGGTGCACGCACGGGCACGACCAGATCGACCTGCCCGCTCTTGCTGACAAGGATGCGCCCGTCGGCAGTGGCGATCACCGCATCGGCGCGCGTGCCCTGCCCCGCGATCAGGGCAAAGCGGCCCGATGCGGGCTCCAGCAGATACAGCGCGCCGCCCGAGCCGTCGCCCGCGTCATTGGCGCTGATGATGGCGAGGTTCTCCAGCGCCGTGCCCGGTGCGCCAAATGCGATGGAGTCAAGCTGCGCCGAGGATTGGGCCACCGTCTCCACGCGCCCGCTCTCGCCCAGACGCACGACGCGGTTGCGGTCGGGCCAGGTGATGCCCCAGACCGCGCCATCGGGCCCCACCGCCAGCGAGCCCAGCCGCAGGTCGAGATCGCGGCTGATCAGCGTAAAGCTGCCCGTGGCGATGTCGAAGCGATACAGTCCCTCGATGCCAGCGACGTACAGCGCCTCTCCCGACGGGTCGGGGGCGATGGCAAGGCCCATCTCGTCGCCGAAGCGGCCGATGATCTCGCCGCTGACGGGATCGAGTTGCAGAAGCGGCCCGCCCCCGGTCGCGGCCCACAGGCGGCCTGCGGCGTCAAAGGCGAGGTCATAGACGGGGAAATCCAGGAACCGAAGCGGATCGTTCGCGGGGCCGCCCTCGGGCTCCATCCGCCACAGGGCGTTTCGGGTGGCCCCGCCGACGATCAGGACCGTGCCGTCCGGGGCCTCGGCCAGCGCCAGCGGCCCCAGCCCCGCGCCCGAGCCGGGAATGCCGGTGGCGAAACCCTCGGCCACGAACGGATCCCCGACCCGCCCGAATTCGGTCGGCGCACCCGGCGAGACATAGGGCGAGCGTGCGCCCGACAGGGCCCATGCGAACAGCGGGTTGAGCGGAATTTCCACCGGCACGCGGACAAGCGGTGTCTCGGCGGTGGCACCCTCGACGCGCGCGGGGGCGCCGAGATCGGGTGCGGGCCCGTCCGCGGGCAGCCGCGCGCCGCCCTGCGGCACCTCGCGGTTGCCCGCAAGATCGGTGGCCAGCGACGCGAAGCGGTAGGTCTTGCCCGCCTCTCCCTCGAACAGGAAGGCATCCGACCCGCCCTCCAGCCGTGGCGCGATCAGCCGGAAGCTGCCCCCGTCCTCGGCGACATAAAGCGAGACATGGGACAGCGCCATGTCATCGGTGCCCTGCCAGAGCAACTCGTGGACACCGCCGCCCAGATCGGTGACGGCAAGCGTGCTGGAGGGCAGGCGCGCATCGGCCCGCACCTCGGGTGCGCGGGCGGCGATGTCGGGCCGGTCGTCGATGAGGATACGCGCCTCGGCACTCACCGGCGCGCCGGACAGGTCGGCGGGGGCCAGCCGCAGGGTATAGCCCATCTCGGCGGTCGCTCCGGGGGCCAGAAAGCCCCGGTTCGGGTCCCGGATCACGTCGCCCGTCTCGGGGTCGATCGCCTGGATCAGCCAGGTCGCGGTTTCCGGCCGGTCGAACACGTTGATCGCAGCCGAGACCCGCAGGATGAAGCCACGGCTTTCGGTGAAATCGAAATCGCGCTGATAACCCCAGCTGCCCGCGGGCACCGGGATCTCGATATCGCCCAACCGCAGGTCGCCCAGCGCAAAGCTGCCGGCGTCGAGGTCGCGGTCGATTTCCACGGCCACGCGCAATTCGCGGACGTGGTCGAACGGGTCCTCGTTCACAAGGCCGATCGTATAGGGCAGGTCGCGGCCCAGCGGCACGAAGCCGCCCGTATCGGCCACCCTCGGCCCGGTCATCAGGGCCGAGCCGTCCGACAGCCCCTCGGTCCGCAGGTATTCCCGCAGCGAGAAGGCCGACAGCGCCCCACGGCCCAGCCCGGCAGGCCCCAGCGCGCGCAGCATCTCGTCGGACAGGCCCGAGCCTTGCCCCTCGATCACATCGGGCAGCCGCATCAGGTAGTCGCGCGTCATGAAGGCGGTGGGCGCGCTCATGCCCAGAGCGGCCATGCCCGGCTGCGGCATCGCATTGCTGTTGTAATCCACCGTCGTCTCGGTCGGCAGGATCAGCGCGTCGCGCAGGGGCGGGGCATCGCGGTAGAGGTTGACCAGCCGGTCGAAGAAGGCCGGCGCGCCGCCCGATGCCTGAACCGCACTGCCCAGCGGGCCAAGTGTGACCGAGGCCCCGATCTGGGACAGCAGCGAGGCGATGAGCGGGGCCTCGCGCACGGCGGGCACGTTGGCTTCGGGGCGCAGGACGCCCGCCTCTTCCAGACCGGCAAGGTAGAGCCTGACCCAAAGCGCCTCGTCGGCGGCCAGCGCCAGCAGGCTGGGCCCGGCGGTGCTGTCGTCAAGGATGGCGCGACGCAGCCCGCGGGCGATATCGCTTTGATGGGCGACGAATTCGGCCCGCGTGAGCGGTGTTGCCGAGACACCGACCCAGCCATTGAACGGCAGTGACGCGAGTTCCTCATCACTCAGCGTATTGAAGACGGTGCGCGGATAGACATGTTCCACCAGGGTGGTGGCGGCGCTCTGGCCGGGGGCGAGGTCGAAGACATAGCCCGTGGCGATGGTGCGCCGCCCGATCTCCATCGTCGGGTCCAGCTCGGCAAAAAGCGTGGCGTTGCCCGCGCCCGGTGCGCCGCGCAGGCCCACCGAGGACCAGTTGCGCCAGCCGCGGGTCAATTCCCCCTCGGGCGTTTCGCGGGCGATGATCAGGTTGATGTCGAAATCGGCCTGCCATGTCTGGAAATGGACATAGGGCGCATCGATATTGGCCGCGTTGCGCACAAGGATCGGGAAATCCACCAGAATATCGGTCGTGGTCACCACCCGCGGCCCGTTGATGGCAACGCCCACCTCGGGCGATTGCGGCGGCTCCACCATCACGCGATAGGGCAGCGTGACGCGCGCGCCCGAACGGTTGGTCACGCTGACATCATACAGGCCCAGCGGCGCCCCCGTCAGGTCGAACGTCGCCACGATGCGGGTGCTGTCGAGCACCTGCCAGGCGACCGGCTCGAAGGCTGTTGCCCCGGGGCGCGACAGCCGCGGGATCGCGCCCGCGTCGAATTGCGCTCCGGTGATGGTGGCGGTGACAAAGGCCCCTGCCCCCACCCTCTCCACGCTGACACCGGAAATGGCCAGCGGCAGAAGGCTGGCCCGCAAGGTGGTGGAGACGGGCGTATCGCCAGCCCGCACCAGCAGGTAATAGGCCCCCGGCGTCGTGCCCGGCACCACCACCCGCGCGGCCGCGCCCGGTATCGCGAAATCCGACAGGTCGAAATCCGATCGCGTCGCCGCCCGGTCCTGCGCCATGAAGAGCGCCGGGGCTGCGCCCGAGGCACCGGCAGTGGCCCGCACCTCCAGCGTCTGGCCCAGCGGCGCGTCGATACGGTACAGGCGCTGCTGCCCCGGTGCCAGGCTGAGCGCCACATCCGTCCCGATGGGCAGCGCCGGCACCGTGACCGAGGACAGAAGCGCGGCGGCGGCCACGTTGTTGGCCACACCCGCGCCCTCATAGACCTCGTTGAACACATCGGTCCGCACCAGCACCCGCCACGGCCCTTCCTGCACCGGGGGCACATCGACGTTCAGCGAAAGCTGCGCCTCCTCGCCCGGGGCCAGGGTGACGTTGTACTCCAGCCGCCCCATGACCACGTCCGAGACATCCAGCGTGGCATCGCGCGAGAGGTAGAGCACATCGGTCCATGGCCCGCTGACCGTCACGTCGCTGTCGTTGCGCACGGTCCAGGTGATGGTGGCCCGCTCTCCGGGCACCATGGCGGTGGGGGCCAGGACATTGCCCGGCAACAGGTCGGCGGGCGGCGGCAGCTCGATCGTGACGGGCACGAAGCGGGCGCCCTCGGCCTCGCCCCGGGGGGTTTCCAGAATCTCGCCGAAAGGGCCGCGCAGGGGCGGATCCACCCGCATGCGCAGGACATAGACATCGGGCACGACGCTGACCGGCACGCGGAACACGATCTCGCCCGAGACACTGCCCCCGCCCGGGATGGCATCGAGCATGATCTGCTGGCGCGGCAGGGTCGCCTCGATGCCCGCGCCCGGATCGCCGCCCGCCGGTGCAAAGGCCAGCTCCAGCGCGATGCGCTGGGTCGGGTCGGACAGGTCGGCACCTTCGTTGGCGATGGTGTAGGTCAGGCGCACATCCTCTCCGGCGACGATCCGGTCGGGCAGCGACAATTCGGTGATGATCAGTTCCGGCCGGGCGGCGGGGACCACGGTGATGGCCCGGGCGGCGGTGTTGTTACCCTCGCCCGGCCCCTCCTTCACGTCGTGGCTGGCCGAAGAGGCCCGAACAGAACCTTCGCGGATGCCGGGCTGCGGCGTGACGCCGATATAGTTACCGGCATCGGTCATGGCGATCAGGGTAAAGTCGCCCTCGAAGGTATGATGCACCCGGGCGCGAATGGTGGTGACATAGCTTTCCCCCGGGGCAAGGGCGGCGGTGCGCAGCGTCCCCTGCGGAATGCGCAATTCCAGCGGATCGGGATGCAGCAGCAGATGGCTGCCCGGCTCGATACTGCCCGAGCGCGACAGGAACAGCCGGTCAAGCCAGCCCTCGGGCGTCCGGGCCGTGGCACTGCCGTTGTTGCGCACCTCGATCTCGACCTCGAAGACCTCGCCCGCGACGATGCTTGCAGGCGCATCGAACCGCTCGATCACAAGATCGGGGAAATCCGCCACCAGAGTGACCCGCTCTCCGAAGATGTTGCCGGAGCGCCAGTCGTCATAGGCCCGGTTGACGAAGTTGAACCCCAGCCCGCCGCCGAAGCCCGTCGAACTGATCTCGAAGTAATTGCTGTCGGGATAGGAACCGTTCTGGCGGACGTTCACCTGCGGGTTGTTCGCCCGTACATGGATGCGGTAGTCGCCCGGCGTGACATTTGTGGGGATGTCGATCGTGACCGTGCGGGTATAGCTCTCGCCCGCCGCCAGACCGCCCGGAAGCTCCACCCTCTCAAAGCCGAGAGCGCGCAGCATGTCGTCGCCCGGACCCGCCGACAGCCAGAACTGGTCGATGACACGGCGGGTGCCGGGCCACAGGTCGCGGGGCGACAGGTTGGTGACGGTATAGCTGAACTCCACGCTCTCGCCGATGGTCAGCGGGCCGTCCGGCAGGGTCAGGTCGGTGACCACCAGATCGGTGAAAAGGTCGTCGAAACGCTCGTCCAGATAGGCGATGTCGTTGTCGCGGTCCGCATCACCCGGCGCCACCGCCCGCAGCGTGACATAGCTGCCCTTCACATGGGGGCCGACCATCATGCGCCGCGTCTCGGTGTAGCTTTCGCCCGGGCGCAGTTCGGGCGCGTTCATCGATCTTTCTTGTGCTGTCCAGAAATCGAAATTGTAGGTCTCGCCGGTGCCCGCCGGGCTGTCCGAGATGTCGAGGAACCAGCCCCATTCGCCCTCTCGCAGCGTGGTCTGGCCCCGGTTCTCGAAGGACAGGGTGAAATCCCACTCCACACCGTCGGTGCCCGGCACCTCTGCCGCCGAGACCGAAACCGCCGCCACATCGGCGCGCAGAACGGGCGCGGGGCGGCCGATGACGATGACCTCGCCGGTCACCCCGCCGCCGGCCTTGAAGTTGTTGCTGTCGGGTGTGGCCGGGTCGTCGGGGTTCACGTTCTGCGAGAAGGTCCGCTCGGGCTCCGCCCCGAACGGATCCACCCAGGGGGTGATGAACCAGCGCCCCGTCTCGAGGTAGTCGGGGATCACCACCTGCGTGGTCACGTCATAGCCCGCGCCCGGCCCCATCAGCCCGGTGGTGCGGGTGGTCGTGGACAGGAGCAGATCGCCCGCGCTGGCCGCAGGCCGCGGGCGGGTGCGGTCGCGGGTCAGCCAGATCTGCTCTACCTGCGCCGCGTTGCGGGTGGCGGCCTCGCCAAGGTTGCTGACGGTATAGGAGACGGTGGCGGTCGCGCCTGCCAGAACCTGATCGGGGGCCCGCACATCGCTCACGACCAGATCGGCCAGGGGCGCGGGCTCCACCTCGATGGGAATGGCAAGGCGGTTGTTGGAGACGGCAAGGTTCTCGTCCAGCGGGCGACCGGACGCCGAGGGCCCCCAGTTCGCCTCGACGATCAGCCACAGCTGGCCCGCAGCGGTGATCGGCAGGACGATTTCGATCGGGTCGGAGACATAGCTCTCGCCGGATGCAAGCGCCGAAGGGTTGTCCAGACGGATCGCATCCGGAATGACCAGCGACGCATCAGGGCTTGCCGACAGAAGCACCCTGTCGGTCCATCGTCCATCGGCGGGCACATCGCCGATATTCTCGACCGTGAAGGTCAGGGTCACGGTATCGCCCGCCTTCACATTGGCGGGTGCGGTGATGGCCGTCACCTCGAGATCGGGCCGGGCCAGCGCCTCCACCAGCAGCACACCGGCGATCTTGTTGTCGTCGCGCCCGCCTGGCGGTTCGACGAATATCTGGTTGGGGATGCCCGTGACTTCGACCTCGATCGTGCCGCCCTGCGCGATGCCCGCCACCGTGGCGCTGTCGATCCGGATGCTGCGCAGACGCTCCTGTCCCGGGGCCAGCGCGCCGCCATGCTCGCTGACGATCTCGGCCAGCACGCTGGAGGAGAACCCGCTGCCGGGGTTGGGCACGAAGCGCACCACCTCCCTGAAGGGATAGAACGTCGTGGCCGCGCCGACATTCGACAATCGCCACGCGATGTCGAGCACCTCGCCCTCGACCAGGAGCGGCGGCAATTCCAGCGCGTCCACGCGCAGGTCGGGCAGGTCGGCGGCGGTGACCGTGACCTCCGGCCCTGCGGCGACATTGTTGTCGCGGAACAGCTCGTAGACGCCCTTGTCGGCATTGGTCTCGACCTCGATGCGATAGAGCGCCGGAGACGCAAAGACAGGCACCTCGAACTCGAGCGTTGCAACATAGCTGCCACCGGGGCCCAGCACGAGCGGGGCCACGCGCGCCTTTGCCGGGCCGCTAGTTGAGCCGGGGAGCAGGCCGCCACCTGTGCCGGGGACAAGGGGAACCAGCCGCACTCGGTCCACGATCCGGCCAGGGGAGAAGAGCGCCTCGGCGGTGGAGAGAGAGCCCACGTTCTCCACCACCCATTGCACGCGCAGCGTCTGGCCTGCGGTGACGGTGTCGAGATCGGCGGTGACGTCCCGGACCGCCAGATCGGCATGGGGCCCACGGGACAGCACGATCTGGCGGGCCTCCACAACGGGGACGGCGCCCGCGCCCTGAAAGACCGCGCCGCCGGTATCCACACGAAGCTCGACCGTATAGACCCCGTCGTTGACGGCAAAGCTGATCTCTTCGCTGCGCGCATAGGCCTCACCCGCCGCCAGGACACCGTCGCGGGCAAAGCGGCCCAGCAGCGTCTCCTGCCCCGTTGCGCTGATCAGCCAAAGCTCGTCGTGCCACGCGGTTGCACGGCTGTCGGCGATACCGTCGTTGCGCACCTCCCAGCCGAAGACCCCCTGAAAGAAGGTGCCGCGCAATTCCGCCGGCGACGAGAAGCTGACGATGCTCAGATCGGGATAATCGGTGTCGGCCACGGCGATGGCGCGGCTGGCGATGTTGTTCCCGCCAAGCCCGCCCCCTTCCAGAAGCGCGCCGTCGCTGTTGACCTGCACCACCAGAAACAGCGCCCCCGCAACCCCCAGCGGCAGCTCGGCGGTGATCGTCTCGACGCGCGTATCGCCCGCAGCCAGAGGGCCGGTGCGCGCCACATCGGCCACCCGCACGGCATCGGCGCCCAGCGTGCCGTCGGGGCTGAGCCAGAGCGTATCGGTCCAGCCCCCCAGCGCATCGAAGGCCGCGGCGTTCTGAACCTCGTAGGAGATGCTGACCGGACTGCCTGCGGTGCCCGCATCGGGGCCCGAGAGCGCCCCGACCAC
>JAFIEC010000338.1 GCA_020832725.1 Paracoccaceae bacterium
CCCCGCGCCCCGCAGGGCCCGATGCGCCCTGCCGAGCGGCCCGCGGCCCCTGTGCGCCCCTCTCCGGCGGACCGTCTCGGCGCTTGCCCTGCCAGCCCCCCTCATCGCTCTTGCGCTCGCCCGGGCGGCCGGGGGCGGCCCGGCCGGGGCGCGCACCGCCCCCGGTGTCATCCGTGGGGCCGGTCCGGCGGGCAGGGGGCTTGCCCCGCTCGCCCGCAGAAGTGCCGCGCGGCGCGCCCCTTGGCCGGTCGGCCCCTCCGGCCCTGCCCCCCGTGGCCGCGTCATCCTCGGCGATCCTGCTGCGCGGGCCTGGCCGTGCGGTACCGCTGGCGCGACGTGCGGGCCGCTCGGCCCCTGCCTCCGGTTTCGCGGCCACCACCGGCTTGCGTCGCGGTGCCGTCTTGCGCAGCGAGACCGAGGAATCGGCGGCCCCGCGCCGTCCGGTCTCATCGGTATCGCCGGCCACGCCTTCGCCCAGCTGGTCGCGCAGATGTCGAGGGCGGATTTCCTCTACTGCTCCGGGCGCGAGATCGCCCAGACGGAACGGGCCATAACTGACCCGGATCAGCCGGTTCACGACCAGCCCCACTGCCTCCATCGCGCGGCGCACCTCGCGGTTGCGCCCCTCCCGCAGGCCGATCGTCACCCAGGCATTGGCCCCCTGCTGGCGGTCGATCGTCACCTCCATCGGCTGGAAGCGCTCTCCCTCGAGCTCGATCCCCTGTCGAAGAGGGGCGATCTGGTCCTCGCCCGGCACTCCATGCACCCGTACCCGATAGCGCCGCAGCCAGCCGGTCGAGGGCAGCTCCAGCCGCCGCTTCAGCCCGCCGTCATTGGTCAGCAGAAGCAGACCCTCGGAGTTGATATCCAGTCGCCCCACCGGCATGACCCGTGGCATCCCTTCGGGCAGCACATCGGGCAGGGAGGTCCGGCCCTTCTCGTCGCGGGAGGTGACCACCACCCCTGTGGGCTTGTGATAGCGCCACAGGCGCGGCGCGCCCGGCTCGGCCACGGCAACCCCGTCAATCGCGATTGCATCCCCGGGCCGGACAAGTGTCGCGGGGGTGTCGATCACCTTGCCGTTGACCGAGACCCGCCCCTCGGCGACCATCACCTCCGCCTCCCGGCGCGATGCGGCGCCGGCCCTGCTCAGCACCTTGGCAATCCGCTCGGCGGCAACGCGCGTGCCCTCGGGCGCGGCGCGGGCGCGCGTGCGGCCTGACGGGCGGGGCGGGTCTGACGGGCTGGACATGGGCGGCGCTCCTGTTGCGCTCCGGGCGCGTGGCCCCTCTATCCTGCGCGCGCGTCAGAGGGAAGCGGCCCGGCATGGCGGAAAGGCGGGCTGGGGCGCTGTTCGGCCGGTTCCCGCGCTACCTCCTGCCTTGCCACCGGGCGCGGGGCAGGCAACATGCGCCGATGACCCGGTTTCACGGCCATATGGAGGTTGCCCTTGCCGAGGCCCGCGCCGCGGGCGCGCGCGGAGAGGTTCCCGTGGGGGCAGCCCTGGCCGATGCGGGGGGGCGGCTGATCGCGCAGGCGGGCAACCGGATGCGCGAGTTGTCCGACCCCACCGCCCATGCCGAGATGCTGGTGATCCGGGCGGCCTGTGCGGCGGCCGGCAGTCTGCGGCTGCCCGGCGCGCGGCTCTATGTCACGCTGGAGCCCTGCGCGATGTGCGCCGCTGCCATTGCCGCCGCGCGCATCGCGCGGCTTTACAATGGGGCGGCCGACCCCAAGTCGGGGGGCGTGGCCCATGGTGGCCGGGTCTTTGGCCATCCCCCGGCCCCCCATGTGCCCGACATCTATTACGGCATCGCCGACCGAGAGGCGCGCGCGCTGCTGGAGACTTTCTTCCGCGATCTGCGGGGCGGCGGCGGGCAGGGCGGAGAAGATCGATGAACGAGCAGGTGATCGCCTATTGCGAACGGGTGGATTTCGCCTTCTGGGGCGAGCCGCTGAATGCGCTGACCAATCTGGCCTTCTTCGTGGCGGCGGCGGTCATGGGCTGGCGGCTGCGCGGCTCGGGGCTGGTCATCGGCTGGCTGCTGGTGCTGGTGCTGGTGGCCATCGGCACAGGGTCGTTCCTGTGGCACACCTTCGCCACCCGCTGGGCGGGGCTGAGCGACGTGCTGCCCATCCTCGTCTTCATCCTGATCTACATCTTCGCTGCCAGCCGGGATTTTCTGGGCGTGGCGTGGTGGGGCTCGGCGCTGGCCGTGGTGCTGTTCTTTCCTTACGCCTTTCTCGTCGCCGGCGGTCTTTCGCGGCTGATCCCGGGTATCGGGGCAAACGGGGCCTATGCCAGCGTGGCATTGCTGATCGCGCTTTATGCGCTGTGGCTGCGGGGCCGCGCGCCCGGAACGGCAAGGGGCCTCGGGATCGGTGCGGCGATCCTTGTGGTATCGCTGGGTTTCCGTGCGCTGGACAGCGCGCTGTGCGATGTTGTGCCCGTCGGGACCCATTTCATGTGGCATATCCTGAACGGGCTGATGCTGGGATGGATGATCGAGGTCTATCGGCGGCACCGCCTGGACCATCCTGCCTGAGGCAGGCAGGGGG
>JAFIEC010000341.1 GCA_020832725.1 Paracoccaceae bacterium
GCCCGCGATCTTCGGGACCGTGGCGATGACCTTGCTGATGGTGATCTTCGTGGCGCCTTTTGGCGTGATCACGGCCCTTTATCTGCGCGAATACGCAAAGCAGGGGCGGCTGACATCGATCGTTCGGATTTCGGTCAACAACCTCGCGGGGGTGCCGTCCATCGTCTACGGCGTGTTCGGTCTGGGCTTCTTCGCCTATACGATGGGTGGCTCCATCGACCAGCTGTTCTTTCCCGAAAACCTGCCGAACCCGACCTTTGGCAAGGGCGGTATCCTGTGGGCGTCGCTGACGCTGGCGCTGCTGACCGTGCCGGTCGTGATCGTGGCGACCGAGGAGGCGCTGTCGGCAGTGCCGCGCTCGATGCGCGAGGGATCGCTGGCCTGCGGGGCGTCCAAATGGCAGACGATCCGATATGTGGTCCTGCCCAAGGCGATGCCGGGCATCATGACAGGCATGATCCTGGCCATGGCGCGCGGCGCGGGTGAGGTCGCACCGCTGATGCTGGTGGGGGTGGTCAAGCTGGCCCCGGCGCTCCCCGTGGACGGCTTCTGTCCCTTCATCCATCTTGACCGCAGCTTCATGCACCTGGGTTTTCACATCTTCGACGTGGGTTTCCAGTCGCGCAATTCCGAGGCGGGCAAGCCCATGGTGTTCGTCACCACCCTGCTCTTGCTGACACTCATCGTCGCGATGAACGCCACCGCGATCTACATCCGTAACCGGCTCAAGCGCAGGTATGCCGGCGGTCAATTCTGAGAGGTCACCCATGAACGTCGAGACGACACCGCGCCAGCACGAGCCGACGGTCTACCACGTCAAGAAAAGCGACGAAGGTTCCGCACTGGATATCCGCAACTTCAACCTGTGGTATGGCAAGACCCAGGCGCTCTTCGACATCAACATGGAAATCCAGAAGGGCGAGGTGACGGCCCTGATCGGCCCGTCGGGCTGCGGCAAGTCCACCCTGCTGCGCTGTCTCAACCGGATGAACGACCTGATCGACGAGTTGCGCATCGACGGCGAGATCCGTGTGGGTGATCTCGACATCTACGGCCCCGGCGTCGACGTGATCGCGTTGCGCAAGCGCATGGGGATGGTCTTTCAGAAGCCGAACCCCTTTGCCATGTCGATCTATGACAACGTGGTCTATCCGCTGCGTGTGGACGGGATCACCCGCAAGTCCATCCTCGACGAAACCTGCGAGCGCGCGCTGCGCTCGGCGGCCCTCTGGGACGAGGTCAAGGACCGGATGAACGAAAGCGCGCTGGGCATGTCGGGCGGCCAGCAGCAGCGCCTGTGCATCGCGCGCGGCATCGCCTCGGACCCGGAGGTGCTGTTGATGGACGAGCCGTGCTCCGCGCTCGATCCCATCGCCACCGCCAAGATCGAGGAGCTGATCCACCAGCTGCGCGGCCACTACACCATCGTGATCGTGACCCACAACATGCAGCAGGCGGCCCGGGTGTCGGACAACACCGGCTTCATGTATCTGGGCCGGCTGATCGAATACGGGGCGACCGACACGATCTTTACCAATCCAAAGAAGAGCCAGACATCGGACTACGTCAGCGGTCGCTTCGGCTGAGGCGGCACGGGGCGGAACTGTATCGGCGCCGGGTCTGTATCGATCCGGCGCATGATCTTCTTGAACAATATGAACTGGATTGATGTGGCCTCGTGGCGTAGGAGACGGGGATAACGCCGCTTGCGGCGCGCCTCTGCGTGCCCGTGCGTCCGACCCAGTATCGGAGACCCCATGACCGCCTTCCGCCGCCCCGCCCGTTCCCCCCTGTTCGACCGGCATTCCCGCATAGCACAGGCGCGCATCCTCGTGCTCGATGGGGCCATGGGCACCCAGATCCAGGAGCTGGGGCTGAGCGAGGAGGATTTCACGGGCCATGGCGGCGGGTGCGCCTGCCATCATCCCGCGCTCGACGGGGCAGGGGAGAAGCCCCAGAAAGGCAACAACGACCTTCTGAACATCACCCAGGGCAAGGCGATCGAGGAGATCCATTTCCGCTATGCCATGGCGGGTGCCGATATCGTGGAGACCAACACCTTCTCCTCCACCTCGATCGCGCAGGCCGATTACGGCCTGGAGGGGGCTGTGCGAGACCTCAACCTGACGGGCGCGCGGCTGGCGCGGGCTGCCTGCGACCGGGCCGAGGCAGCCGATGGCCGCCCGCGGTTCGTTGCCGGAGCGGTGGGTCCCACGAACCGCACCGCCTCGATCAGCCCTGATGTCAACAACCCCGGCTATCGCGCTGTCAGCTTTGATGACCTGCGCATCGCCTATGGCGAGCAGATCCTCGGCCTGGTGGAGGGCGGTGCCGATCTCATCCTGATCGAAACGATCTTCGACACGCTGAATGCCAAGGCAGCCGTGTTCGCTGCCGGAGAGGTGTTTGCCCGCACCGGGGTGGAACTGCCCCTGATGATCTCGGGCACGATCACCGATGCATCCGGGCGCACCCTGACGGGCCAGACCCCGTCCGCCTTCTGGTATTCGCTCCGCCATGCCCGGCCCTTCACCATCGGGCTGAATTGTGCGCTTGGGGCCGAGGCCATGCGCCCCCATATCGCCGAGCTTTCGGGCGTGGCCGACACCCTTGTCTGTGCCTATCCCAACGCGGGTCTGCCCAATGCCTTCGGAGGCTATGACGAGGGCCCGGAGGAGACCGCAGCCCAGCTGGAGGACTTCGCTCAGGAGGGCCTTGTCAACGTGTTGGGTGGCTGCTGCGGCACCACGCCCGAGCACGTGGCCGCCATCGCCGGGGTGGCCGCGCGCCATGCGCCACGCCGCCTGCCGGATGTTCCGCGCCATCTGCGCCTGTCGGGGCTGGAGCCCTACACACTCACGCCCGAGATCCCCTTTGTGAACGTGGGCGAGCGGACAAACGTCACCGGGTCCGCGCGCTTCCGCAAGCTTGTGCGCGAGGCCGATTACGCCACCGCCCTCGAGGTGGCCCGCGACCAGGTGGAGAACGGTGCCCAGGTGATCGTCGTGAACATGGACGAGGGTCTGATCGACTCGGCCGGTGCCATGACCGCCTTCCTCAACCTTGTCGCGGCAGAGCCCGACATCGCCCGCGTGCCGGTGATGATCGACAGCTCCAAATGGGAGGTGATCGAGGCGGGATTGAAGTGCGTCCAGGGCAAGCCCATCGTCAATTCCATCTCGATGAAGGAGGGTGAGGAGCCCTTTCTCGAACAGGCGCGCCTCGCCCGTGCCTATGGCGCAGCGGTTGTCGTGATGGCCTTCGATGAGCAGGGTCAGGCCGATACCGCCGCCCGCAAGATCGAAATCTGCCAGCGCGCCTACCAGTTGCTGACCGAGGACGGTTTCCCCCCGGAAGACATCATCTTCGACCCCAACATCTTTGCCGTGGCGACGGGCATCGAGGAGCATTCCAACTACGGGGTGGACTTCATCGAGGCCACCCGCTGGATCCGCGAGAACCTGCCCCATGCCCATGTCTCGGGGGGCGTGTCGAACCTCTCGTTCAGCTTTCGCGGCAACGAGCTGGTGCGCGAGGCGATGCACGCGGTGTTTCTCTACCATGCGATCGGTGCCGGCATGGACATGGGCATCGTGAACGCGGGCCAGCTTGCCGTCTACGACTCGATCGAACCGGAGTTGCGCGAGGCCTGCGAGGATGTCGTGCTGAACCGTCGCGCGGATTCCACCGAGAGACTGCTGGCCCTGGCCGAGCGGTTCCGGGGCGGAGCGCGCGAGGAGCGGGTGCGTGACCTGTCCTGGCGGGAATGGCCAGTCGCCAAACGGCTGGAGCATGCTCTTGTCAACGGCATCACGGAATTCGTGGACGAGGATGTCGAAGAGGCCCGCCTGGCGGCCGAGGAGCCCCTCCACGTGATCGAGGGGCCGCTGATGGCCGGCATGAATGTCGTCGGCGACCTGTTCGGTTCCGGCAAGATGTTCCTGCCCCAGGTGGTCAAGTCGGCGCGCGTGATGAAGCAGGCCGTGGCCGTGCTTCTGCCCTACATGGAAGAGCGCAAGGGCAAACGCCAGAGCGCGGGCAAGGTCCTCATGGCGACGGTCAAGGGCGATGTCCACGACATCGGCAAGAACATCGTCGGCGTCGTTCTGGCCTGCAACGGCTACGAGATCATCGATCTGGGCGTGATGGTGCCCGCCGAGAAGATCCTGGCGACAGCTCGGGAAGAGGGCGTGGACATGATCGGTCTGTCGGGCCTGATCACGCCGTCGCTGGACGAGATGGTGAATGTCGCCGCCGAGATGGAGCGTCAGGGCTTCGACATTCCGCTGCTCATCGGTGGGGCGACCACCAGCCGCATGCACACGGCGGTCAAGATCCATCCCGCATACGGGCGTGGCCAGGCCGTCTATGTCACCGATGCCAGCCGTGCCGTGGGGGTGGTCTCGGCGTTGATGTCGCCCGAACAGGCGCGTGATCACATCGAGGACACCCGCAACGAATATGCCCGCCTCGCCGAGATGCATTCGCGCGGCGAGCGCGAGAAGGAGCGGCTGACCATCGGCCAGGCCCGCTCGAACGCGCTTCACCTCGACTGGGCGGCCCATGTGCCGCCGCGCCCCGCGTCGCTGGGCGTGCAGGTGATCGAGGATTGGGATCTGGCCGAGATCGCCCGCTATTTCGACTGGACGCCCTTTTTCCAGTCCTGGGAGATGAAAGGGGTCTATCCGCGACTTCTGGACGATCCCGCTCAGGGAGAGGCCGCCCGGGCGCTGTTCGCCGATGCCCAGTCGATGTTGCAGCGCATCATCGGAGAGCGCTGGTTCAAGCCCCGGGCCGTGGTCGGCTTCTGGCCGGCGAATGCGGTCGGTGACGACATTCGGCTCTATTCCGATGAAAGCCGCTCTGAAACGCTGGCGACGTTTCACACCCTGCGCCAGCAACTGCCCCGCAGGAAGGGAAAGCCGAACATCGCACTGTCCGACTTCGTCGCTCCGGAGGGTGTCGCCCCCGACCATGTCGGCGCCTTCGTCGTCACCACAGGGCCGGAGGAGATCGAGATCGCGCGCCGCTTCGAAGAGGCGAACGACGATTATTCCGCCATTCTGGTCAAGTCGCTGGCCGACCGCTTTGCCGAGGGCATGGCCGAGATGCTCCACCAGCGCGTCCGCAAGCAGCTGTGGGGCCATGCGCCCGACGAGCCGTTCAGCCCCGAGGACCTGATCGCAGAGCCCTATGACGGCATCCGCCCCGCACCCGGATATCCCGCCCAGCCCGATCACACCGAGAAGGCCACGATCTGGAAATTGCTGGACGCAGAGGCGGCAACCGGTGTCGCCCTGACAGAGAGCTTTGCCATGTGGCCGGGGTCGTCGGTATCGGGCCTCTACATTGCCCATCCCGAGAGCTTCTATTTCGGCGTCTCGAAGATCGAGCAGGATCAGGCAGCCGATTACGCCCGGCGCAAGGGCATGAGCCTCGAAGAGGCCGAGCGCTGGCTCGCGCCGGTGCTGAACTACACCCCGCGTACCCGGCCCGGCACGAACAAGGCGGCGGAATAGCGGGCATCGTCAGACGAAGACGGGAGCGGCCTTCTGGGGGCCCAGGTCGAAGACGCGGGCATAGCGCGCGATTTCCTCGGCGGGCCCCATCGCCTTGTTCGGGTTGTCCGACAATTTCACAGTTGGCCGCCCGTCTGCTGCCACCGCCTTGCACACAAGGCTGAAGGGGGCCAGCCGATCGTCAGGAACAAGGCCGCGGAAGTCGTTGGTCAGCAGGGTACCCCAACCAAAGCTGACACGGACCCGGCCGGCAAAGCGCGCATGCAGGGCAGAGATCACATCTGCGTCCAGCCCATCCGAGAAGATGACCAGCTTCTCCGACGGGTCCTCGCCCCGCTCCCGCCACCAGCGGATCGCGGCCTCTGCGCCTTCCGCCGGATCGCCGGAATCGATCCGCACCCCGGTCCATCCCGAAAGCCAGTCGGGCGCGCGGGCATAGAAGGTGTCCGACCCGAAGGTATCGGGCAGGATGATCCGCAGGTTACCCTCGTGTTCCTCGTGCCAGTCGGCCAGCACGCGATAGGGGGCATCGGCCAGCTCGGCGTCGCTCTGCGACAGGGCTGCATAGACCATGGGCAGTTCATGTGCGTTGGTCCCGATCGCCTCGATGTCGCGGCGCATCGCGATCAGGCAGTTGGACGTGCCGATGAAGGCCTCTCCCAACCCCTCGATCATGGCCTGAACGCACCAGTCCTGCCACAGGAAGGAATGGCGCCGACGCGTGCCGAAATCGGCCAGCCGCAGCCCGTCGATGCCGCGCAGCCGCGCCACCTTTTCCCATAGCCGGGTCATGGCACGGGCATAGAGTACCTGCAGCTCGAACCGCCCCATCCCGTCGAGCACCGCCCGGGAGCGCAGTTCCATCAGCACGGCAAGGGCCGGTATCTCCCACAACATGACTTCGGGCCAGCTGCCCTCGAAGGTCAGCTCGTACTGATCGCCCACACGTTCGAGGTGATAGGGGGGCAGGCGGAGCGCCTCGAACCATTCCATGAAATCGGCCCGGAACATCTGCCGCTTGCCGTAGAAGGTGTTGCCGCGAAGCCATGTACTCTCCCCCCGTGCCAGAGAGAGCGAGCGGATATGGTCCAGCTGCTCGCGCAATTCGCCCTCGTCGACCAGCCGGGCCAGCGGCACATGCGAGGAGCGGTTGATCAGGCTGAAGGTCACACGCGTATCGGGTCGGTTGCGAAAGACCGACTGGCACATCAGTAGCTTGTAGAAATCGGTGTCGATCAGCGACCGCACGATCGGATCGAGCTTCCATCGGTGATCATAGACGCGCGCGGCGATATCGGCCATGTGCCCTCCGACGCAGGCCTCAGCCCGCGAGCGCGACCCCGGCCGCGCGCATCCTGTTCAACGCGCGGGCAAGCGAGCCATCGGCATCGATCGCGCGACAAAGGTCCAGCCGGACCTCGGTGGCAAAGCCCAGCCGGACGGCATCCAGCGCCGACCATGCCACGCAGAAATCCGTGGCCAGCCCGACCATGACCAGACGCGCGATCCCCCGTGTGCGCAGGTAGCCCTCAAGCCCGGTCGGCGTGGTCTGGTCGTTCTCGAAGAACGCGGAATAGCTGTCGATCCCGGTGCGAAAGCCCTTGCGTACCACGCATTGACCGCGGTCGGCCTGCAGCGCCGGATGAAAGGCAGCGCCCGCTGTGCCCTGCACGCAATGGTCGGGCCACAGCACCTGCTGTCCGTATGGCATGGTGACACTCTCGAGGGGCGCATACCCCGGATGACGGCTGGCAAAGGAGGCGTGATCGGGCGGATGCCAGTCCTGCGTAAGGACCACAGTCGCGAATTCGTCCATCAAGGTGTTTACGCCCGGTACCACCTCGTCCCCCCCCGAGACGGCGAGTGCGCCGCCGGGGCAGAAATCGTTCTGGATGTCGATGACGACAAGGGCCTCGTTCCCGGCTCGCATGGCTCCTCCGCCTCAGCCCCAGCGCCCTGGAAGGTCTGACGGTGTTCCGGGGGCCCGAATCCGGGCCGCCAGCCGTCCGGGCCCGCGTTCCATCATCCGGCCCAGCGGGCTGCGATTCACCCGCGCCTTGACCTCCTCGAAGCGCATCACGTCGCCGATGCGGCGATCGACGAATTCCCATGTCGCCTGATGGCCCGGCGAGGTGTCGCCAAGCCAGTAGAGCACGCTTGCCCCATAGACTGCCGATAGTGTCGCGCGCTTGGTGTACCAGTTCAGATCATCCGAGGAATCGCCCAGCGCTGTCCATATGGCGTCCGCCGTCGCCCAGAGAGCCGCCGCCCCCTCGACCGCGTTCTGCGGCAATGACAGAAGCGTGGCACCCCTGCGCACGGCTTCCTTGTCGTCTTCCACGGCCTGCAGCCTCAGCCTGATGGCAAGGGCAACCCGCTCCCGGAATCGCAGCGAGGAGAGGGGATGCCTGGCCAGGGCTGCGCGCATGGCGGAATCGCCGCGCGCGTGAAAGGCTAGGGCCAGATCCAGCGCGCCGCGCGGTGCCACGGCCCGGGCCAGTCCGGGGGCGATGCCGGCCTCGGCGGCGGCGGCGCGAAAAGTCACCTCGCTCCAGCCGTCGAAGGCGACGTGGGGCAGGGCGGCCTCCAGCAGGCGGTCGCGCAGGCTTTCAGTGTCGGAAACAGGCTCGGTCATGCTACCTCGCTAAGGGCTCGGGTGGCGGTAGACAACCCCCCGGGCCTTTGTTATAGGGCAGCTTCCTGCGAGATATGCAACTTCAACTTGGAAAGGTGGTGACACCCACATGCAGGTCAGTGTTCGCGACAACAACGTCGATCAGGCGCTGCGCGCCCTCAAGAAAAAGCTCCAGCGCGAAGGCGTTTTCCGCGAAATGAAGCTCCGTCAGCACTTCGAGAAGCCGTCGGAGAAGCGTGCCCGCCAACAGGCCGAGGCCATCCGCCGCCAGCGCAAGCTGGCGCGCAAGAAGGCACAGCGCGAAGGCCTTCTGTAAGGCCTCGCCTTCCGCCAGGCCGGACCTGCCTGATCGCGGCACCGCCGCCGAGCCCCCAGCGTCTCCACGCCGGGGGTTTTTCGTTGTGCCTTTGCCTCAGCGCGCTGCCAGGATCATGTCTGCGGCCTTCTCCGCGATCATCAATGTAGGCGCGTTGGTGTTGCCACTGGTGATCGTGGGCATGATCGACGCATCGGCCACGCGCAGCCCCTCCACACCGCGCACGCGCAGATCCGGGCCGACAACCGAGCCCGGGTCCGCGCCCATCCGTGCGGTGCCGACGGGGTGGAAGATGGTTGTCCCGATCCGGCCCGCCGCGTCGGCCAGTTCCGCCTCGGTGACTGCTGCTTTGCCCGGGGCATATTCCTCGGGCCGGTAGCGCGACATGGGGTCCTGCGCCATGATCCGCCGCGTCAGCCGGATTGCCCGGGCCGCGACCTGCCGGTCCCCCTCGGTCGAGAGGTAGTTCGGCGCGATCTCGGGGGGGCTGCGGAAATCCGGCGACGTGATGCGCACATGGCCGCGGCTCTCGGGGCGCAGGTGGCAGACGCTGGCGGTCATCGCGGGGAAGGCGTGGAGCGGCTGGCCGAAGGCGTCGAGGCTGAGCGGCTGGACATGGTATTCCAGATCCGCTGTCGCCACCTCCTCGGACGAGCGTGCAAAGGCCCCCATCTGGCTGGGGGCCATCGACATCGGCCCGGTGCGAAACAGCGCATATTCCAGCCCGATACGAGCCTTTCCCCAGGGTGTGGCCGCAAGCGTGTTCAGCGTTCGCGCCCCGCTCAACCGCCATATGCAGCGCAATTGCAGATGGTCCTGAAGGTTCGTGCCCACCGGCGATTCGTGCAGGACCTCGATCCCGTGCTCCTGCAGCAACCGCCCCGGACCGATGCCCGAAAGCTGCAGGATCTGTGGGGTCCCGATCGCTCCGGCGGCAAGGATCACCTCGGCCCGCGCCCTTGCCTCCAGTACCACGCCGCCGCAGTGATAGCGGACCCCGCGCACCTTTCGCCCCTCGAATACAAGCCGTTCCACCTGCGCGCCGGTTTCAACCTTCAGGGTCGCACGCCCCCTGACAGGGCCGAGGAAGGCACGCGCTGCGTTGCGCCGAAGTCCGGCGCGCTGGTTTACCTTGAAATAGCCCACACCCTCGTTGTCGCCGGTGTTGAAATCCTCCCGCGCGGGTATCCCGGCCGCCTGTGCCGCGCGGGCGAAATCGTCGAGAATGTCCCAGCGCAGGCGCTGGTTCTCCACCCGCCATTCACCCCCGCGCCCGTGCACGTCTTCGGGGTCGGGGCCTGCGGCATAATCCTCGTGGCGCCGGAACAGCGGCAGCACATCCTTCCAGCCCCAGCCCGTGCAGCCAAGCTGCCGCCAGTGGTCGTAATCGGCCGCCTGCCCGCGCAGATAGAGCATCCCGTTGATCGAGGAGGACCCGCCAAGCACGCGACCGCGCGGATAGAGCAGGCTCCGCCCGCCAAGTCCGGGTTCGGGTGCCGTGCGATACAGCCAGTCGGTGCGCGGATTGCCGATGCAGTAGAGATAGCCGATGGGAATGTGGATCCACGGATAACTGTCGCGCCCCCCCGCCTCGAGCAGCAGCACCCGGCCCTTGACGCTGAGGCGGTTGGCCAGCAGGCAACCGGCCGTGCCCGCGCCAACCACGATATGATCGTACTCCTCCATGAGGCCCTCCCTGCCGTCTCGAGGTGGTAGTGCATCACAGGTGCGACGCCAAGCATTGCGACATCACCGCGCTTTGTGTTGACGCATCGGTTCCGTCCGGGCAGGATAACCTATCTTAGAAATAAGACAGGTTTCGGTTATGGCGGATGGCGCAACGCAGCCACGCAAGCAGACAGGCGCCCGCCTTGACGGCGATGTGCTGGTGATTGGCGCGGGCACTGCGGGACTTCCGGCCGCGATTTTCGCCGCGCGGCGGGGCGGTCGTGTGATCGTTGCAGATGCCGCCGATGCGCCGGGCGGCACCTTGCGCCGGGCTGCGGGCCATCTCAGCGCGGGCGGCACCCGCCTGCAGCAGGAGCGCGGGATCGACGACAGCCCCGAGGCCCATGCCGCCGATATCGCACGCATCACCGGCGGCACCGCCGACCCGGAGATGGTCGCGCTCGCCTGCGAGCTTGCGCCCGCGATTGTGGCCTGGCTTGACGGACTTGGCCTCGACTGGGATCCGGCCTGCCCCGCGATCCTCCATGCGCTGGAGACCTATGCGGTGCCGCGAACCTATTGGGGCCGCAAGCGCGCGGTCTCGATTGCCGAGGTGCTGGTGCCGCTGTTCGAGGCAGAGGTGGGCGCCGGGCGCATCACCTTCCTGCCCCGTACCCGCCTCGCGGCGCTCGAGCGGCAGGGAAGGGCCGTGACCGGCGCGCGCCTGACCGGCCCCGAGGGCGAGGAGATCCAGGTGCGCGCGGCGCAGGTGGTGCTGACAAGCGGCGGCTACACCGCCAGCCCCGAGATGTTCGCCGAGATGACATGGGGGCTGCCGCTGTATGGCGGGGCGGAGCCGACGAACACCGGCGCGGGCCTGCGTGCCGCAATGGACATCGGCGCGGCCATTCGCCCCACTGCGCATTTCCTGCCTCATGTGGGCGGTATCGAGGACCCACCCGGTTCGCGTCGGGTGGCGCGCGCCGACAATCCGGCGCTGATGCCCGCCCGTCTGCCGTGGGAGGTCTATGTCGATCGCACCGGCGCGCGGTGCCTGCGCGAGGATGAGCCCGACCGCGTGACCCAGCAGCGCGCGATGACCCGGGTGCCCGAGATGACCTTCTGGATCGTGTGGGACGCGGCGGCAGCCCGGTCCGCGCAGTCTCCGCTGCTGCCGTCCTGGGACGGGCCGCGGCTGGAGGCAGCGTGGAACGTGCACCCTTCCTTTTCGCGCGCGGACAATCTGGAGGCCCTGGCGGAACAGGCCGGGATCGATGCGCAGGGGCTGCGCGAGAGCATCGCCGCCTATAATGCGGCCCTTGCCGAGGGTCGGCCCGATCCCCTCGGGCGGGAGCACCGGCCACTGCCGCTGGCCGAGCCGCCGTTTTTCGCCGTGCGCAACCACGGAACGACCGCTACCGCCAGCGGCGGACTGAAGGTGGACCGGGACTGCCGCGTGCTGGATACTGAAGGCGCGCCGATTCCCGGCCTCTGGGCTGCGGGAGAGATTCTGGGACGGGAGCTTCTGTCCGGGAATGCCTTTGTGGGGGGAATGTCGATCACCCCCGCGCTGGCCTTCGGCCGACGTCTGGGAGAGACTGGCCTTGTCTGGTGACGATCGACTGAAGGTAATGACAACCAACTCAGGGAGCTGCTTGAAATGCTACGTCGCGTGAAATCCTTTACTCTGGCCGCCACTGCGAGCCTGCTTGCGCTGGGCGCAGCGGGTGCGCTCGAGGCCCAGACCCTGCGTGTGGGCACCTGGGATCTGCCGCCCAGCCAGGGCAACCCCTTCGGCGGGCGCTCGGTGCCGTCGGTTTTCGTCTGGGATGCGGTGTTCGACCCGCTTGTGCGCATTGGTGAGGATGGTGCGCCGGTGCCCGTGCTCGCCGAAAGCTGGGAAGTCGTGGAGCCGACCCGCTGGCGCTTCAACCTGCGTGAAGGGGTCGTGTTCTCCAATGGCGCGGCGTTCGACGCCGATGCCGTGGTCACCACCTTCGAGTTTCTGATGACCGAGGCGGGCCGCTCTTCTTCGGTGGGCAGCGAGCTACGCAACGTCGTCGGTGTCGAGAAGGTCGACGACTTCACCGTCGACATCACCACCAGCGGCCCCGACCCGGTGCTGCCGAACAAGCTGGGGCTGGTCTTCATCGTCGAGCCTGGCGCATGGGACGCGCTCGGCCCCGAGGGCTTTGCCCAGGAACCGGTCGGCACCGGCTCCTTCGCCGTGGCCTCCTGGGGCACTGGCCAGGCAGAGCTTGTCGCCAATGCCTCCTCGTGGCGCGTGCCGGAGATCGAGGGTATCACCATCCTCGCCCTGCCCGAGCGTCCCGCGCGTCTTCAGGCGCTGATCTCGGGCCAGATCGACGTGGGCTTCGGCTTCTCGCCGGACAACATCCGCCAGATGGAGGCCAATGGCATCCGTGTCGAAGCCAGCCCCGCGCCGCAGGTGATGTCGCTGGCCTTCGCGACCACCGCCCATCCGGACAGCCCGTTCAACGACGTGCGCGTGCGCCGCGCCGCCAACCTGGCCGTCGATCGCGAACTCATGGCCGAGGTGCTTCTGGCCGGCATCGGCAAGGGCGCGGGGCAGGCGGGCACGCCTGCGGCCTTTGGCTATGACCCCTCGATCCCGCCCTTCCCCTTCGATCCCGAAGAGGCGCGTGCGTTGCTGGCCGAGGCCGGTTTCCCCGATGGCTTTGATGTGACCGCGCATGTCGTCGTGGGCTCTTTCCCCGCCGACAGCGAGATCTATCAGCAGGCGGTCAGCGATCTGGCAGAAGTGGGTATCCGGGTGGATCTGCAGCAGATCACCTTTTCGGAATGGCTGCCGAATTTCCTGCGCAACACATGGCCCGGAGAGATGTTCGGCTCCTCGTGGAACGCGGCACCCTACATGGACTCGATCCGGCCCTTCACCTACATGACCTGCATGAAGAACCCGGCGCATTTCTGCGACGAGGCGATGACGCCCTATGTGGACGCCACCTTTGCCGAATTCGATCCGGCCGTGCGCGAAGGTCTGCTGCATGAGCTTCATGCCAAGACCAACGAAATCCTCCCGTCTCTGTGGCTGGTGGAACAGGTGGACGTGACGGGTTTCGCACCCCGTGTGCAGGGGCTGCGCTATGTGAACCGCAGCGTGTTCTACGAGAACGTCACCATCGAGTGATCGCACGCCCTCGTGCCCCGGTCGTCCCGGGGCACGAGGCACAGCCTGCGTGAGGAATGAAAATGGCCGCGCCTTGTTGCGCGGCCTTTTGCTTGCAGGCGTCCCTCGATGAATGTCTCAGCCCGTCACGCGCGCCACCAGCGCGCCCACCCGCGCCTGTACGGCCGCAAGACCCTCGGGGCCCTCGGCCCCGTCCAGCCGGGCCTCGACCCGCTCCAGCCGGATCGCGAGATCCGCGATTTCCTCGATCAGCGCATGGGTCATCGCGGCAAGCCGGTCGACATCGCCGGGGCCGAGCAGGTGGCCCGTGGCCAGCGCAGGGCTGTCGGGGATCTCGGTGTCGCGCACCGGCAGGGTCGCGGTCGGTGTGGAACGGCTCATGGTCTGTCCTCCTCCTGCCATCGGCTCATCTGACGGCCGTGGTGCGGCCCCACGGGGTGCACCAGCGTCGCGGGTCGGCCTCGGCTGCCGGGCCATCGGTCCCGGCGATATACCACTTGTCCTGCCAGGCATCAGTGAAACCTGCCTCCCGGCACATTCCGGGCAGGTCCAGATGCCGGAACGGCTCCCAATAGGGCTCGTCGATAAGCTGACTGTACCATTTCAGAAGCGTGTCACGGAACGGATCGCCGATCAGGCGGTTCTCCAGCATCACAAGCCGGCCGCCGGGGCGCAGCACTCGAAAGCATTCGGCAAGCGTATTCGCGATGGCCGAGGCGGGCAGTTCGTGCAGCACCATGGTGATCACCACCAGATCGACGCTGTCATCTGCATTCGGCAGGCGCTCCATGTCGGCTTGCCGCCAGACGATATCCAGTCCGCGGGCACTCGCCATCTTGCGGCCCAGCCGAAGGCAGGGCTCGGCCAGATCGAGACCCTGCACCTCTGCCCCGGGCCAGCGCCGCTTGAGCGAGAAGGTCGTCTTGCCAAAGCCGCAACCAAGATCGAGGATGGTCTGCGGTTCGCCCTCGAGCGCGATCTCGTCCACGAACTGGTCGTGGAGCTGAAAGTCGGAATTGCGTCCGACATGAACGATCCGCGCACCGAGCAGATAGATCGCCGCACCCGCATCGTCGCGCCAGATGCCGCCATCCTGCCGGTGATAGTCGAACGTGTAATACGCAGGATAGGCGAAACCCTCGGTGCCTTCCAGCCGCCCCAGGTCGCTGTCCGAGGGGGCCATGGCGGCGGCGATTTCGGGGGCCCTGTCCTTCACGATCCGTTCGCACAGGGCCCATGTGCGATCCTGGATGTGGCGGTGCATCCACTGGAAGCGTGGCGCCGACGGCAGCGACTGTACCAGAGGCTCGGCTTCGGCCTGATCGGCGGGTGCGCCCGCGTGTTCGACCGCCGCCTCGTAGTCGCGTCGCAGGGTCGCGAAATCATCGGTCATCCAGCGCCGACGCAATGCAAGAAGCGTCGTCAGCGCGGGCAGCGTCTCGGCCGGCCAGTCCAGCACTGAATCGATGCCGGGGGCGGCGTCCGCCTTGTCTGCAACGGCTGTATCTGTGGGCGGCATGGTCGGTTTCCTCCAGATCCTGGTCCCGGGCGATGCGGCACAAGCGCGGTTGACATCGTGCCTTGCGCGACTCAACTTGTCTAAACGATAATACAGATGCGTGTTGCATCGCAATGCATGGTACTGCGCCCAAATGACCGAGACCGCCGCATTTTCCGGCCCTATACTCTGCATGACACTGGGTGCGCCGGACCTCGGCGCGGCCCTGTCGGCCTACGAATCGGGGCTGGGTTACCTGCCCGTGGCCGAGGGGGAGGTCGACGGGGCACTGGCCGCCCTGTGGGGGGCACCGGCGCTGGCGGGTCGGCCCTGGGCGCTGATCGCGCCGCGGGGCCAGGGCCCCGACGCGCCGGGTGCGCTGCGGGTGATCGGGGATATTCCCCACGCCGGGGAAGGCGCGGCACTCGCCTCGCTGGGTTGGGCCGCAGCCGAATTGTCGGTGGCAGATGCCGATGCCCATGTCGCGTCGGCCCTTGCGGCCGGGTTCGCAGCTCTTGGTGCGGTGCGCCCCCTGGGCAGCAATCCGGCGATCCGGGCAGGTCAGGTCGCAGGCCCGGGCGGCGAGGCGCTCTACCTCACCGATGTGCGCGCCTATGACGGCCCGCTGGATCTTCACCGTGCCGGGCACGGCGTGGATCGCTGCTTCATCGCGGTTCTTGCCTCGGACGATCTGGAAGCCGACCGCGCCTGGCTGGAGGAACGCGGGATCGGGCGGCGCATCTCCGATCGAGAGGTGGTGGTGCCCGTCCTGCAGGCGCGGATGGGCCTGAAGGAGGGAGAGGCGTTGCGCATTTCCTCGCTGCAACTGGCCGGAGGATGCCTGATCGAGATCGATGCCTATCCGCGTGGCGCATCGGGGCGCAACATTGCGGACGGATGGCCCTGCGGTGTCGCCATGCTCAGCATTCTCGATCCGCGCGCATCCGGCCCCACCCGGCCCGAAGCCCCCTATATGGGGGGGCAGGTCGAGGTGAGCCGGCTTCCCGGCGGTGCGCTGCTTGAAAGGATTGCCCTGCCATGACCCGTTCGTCTGCCATCCGCGACGCGATGCTCAAGCGGGTGACCGAACTGGCGGTCCTGCTGTTCGCGATCACGACGCTTCTGTTCTTCCTGCTGCGGCTGGGGGGCGATCCGGCAATGATCATGGCCGGAGACGAGGCCGACCCCGAGGTGGTCGCCCTGATCCGCGCCCGCTATGGCCTCGACCAGCCGCTCATCGTGCAATACCTGCGCTATCTCGGCGCGATGCTGACGCTCGATTTCGGCGAGAGCCTGCGGGCCAGCCGCTCGGCCCTCGGGCTGGTGCTGGAGCGGCTGTGGAGCACGTTGCTGCTGGCTCTGCTGGCGCTGCTGATCACGGCGGTGCTGTCCATCCCGCTCGGCGCGTGGCTGGGCTATCGGCCCGACAGCGGGGATCGCAAGGCCGTCAATGCCGTCGTCTTCGTGCTTCAGGGCATACCGGGCTACATCGCGGGCCTGCTGCTGATCCAGCTTTTCGTGGTGGAACTGCGCTGGCTGACGTCGATCGGCAATCAGGGGATCTCGAGCTGGATCCTGCCATCGCTTACGCTGGCGTCATTCCTTGTGCCCAAGATGGTGCGGGTGATCTCGGCCAACGTCTCCGAGGCGATGCGCGAGGATTACATCCGTACCGCCCGGGCCACCGGTGCCTCGGGCCCCGAGCTGCTGCTGCGCCATGCCCTTCCCAACGCGCTTCTGGGGGCGACCGCGCTGATCGGCACCCAATTCGCCTTTCTGATGTCGGGCTCGCTGATCACCGAGGTGATCTTTGCCTGGCCCGGTTTCGGCGCGCTTCTGGTGGCCAGTGTCACCCGGCTCGATTTTCCGGTGGTGCAGGCTGCCGTGTTCGTGATCGCGGTGCTGGTTTTTCTGGTGAACGCCGGAACCGATATCCTGTTCAACCTCATCGATCCCAGATTGCGGCGGCAGACGACATGAGCGACACGACCACCTCTTCGCGCCTTTCGCTGCTGCCGCGCCTGCGCCTCTGGCGGAGTGGGCTCAGGGGGGATGCCATGCTGTTCGCAGGTCTTGCGATGGTCGGCGTCCTTGCCGTGCTTGCACTGACCGTCGGCCTCAACCCGCCGCGCGAGGCGACGACCGGCAACCTGCGGATGCGCTTCCGTCCTCCCGGAACCGAGGGCTATCTGTTCGGGACCGATCAGCTGGGCCGGTCGGTCGCCGGGCGCGTGGGCGCGGGAATGATCTGGTCGCTTGGCATTGCCCTTGTCGCGGCCACCATCGCGCTGAGCATCGGGACGGTACTGGGCCTGGTCGCGGCCTGGACACCCGGCTGGCCGCGCCGGGTGATCCGCACCGTGGTCGACACCGTGATCGCGTTTCCAAGCCTCGTGATCGCGGTGACGGTCATTGCGCTTCTGGGCCGGGGGTTCTGGCCGCTGGCGATCACGCTCGGGCTGGCGACATGGCCGATCGCTGCGCGTGTCGTCTATGCCGAGGCCATGAGCATCGCCAGGCGCGATTACGTCGTGGCCGCGCAGCTGGCAGGCGTCGGGCCGGTCACCATTCTTGCCACCCATGTTCTGCCCGCGTTGCGGCCGACCCTGATGACGATGTTTGCCTTCACGTTTGCCGACATGCTGGTGGCCGAAAGCGCGCTCAGCTTCCTTGGCCTCGGGGTTCCCATCACCGCGCCCTCCTGGGGCAACATGCTCTCGGAAAGCCGGGAGTACCTGGTCGAGGCGCCCTGGCTGATGCTGGCACCCGCGGGGGCCATTGTCTTTGCGGTGGTGGCGCTCAATCTCATCGGCGACGGGATCGCCGCGAACGCGCGCAAGCGCGGCCGCGCGGCGATGTGAGGAGGACCATGGCCGACACCAACACACCGCCCGACGCCAGGACCGAAGCGCCCCTGCTGGAGATCAGGGGGCTGCGCATCGGCTTTCCCCGCCCCGACGGCCCGCCGCTGGTGGTTGTCGACGGGGTCGACCTGAGCATCCGGCAGGGCGAGATCCTCGGCCTTGTCGGCGAATCCGGCTCTGGAAAGTCGATGCTGGCCCTTGCCGCGATGGGGCTTGTCCCGGCACCGGGCTATGTGATGGCGGGCGATATCCGCCTTGACGGGCGCGACCTTGTCACCCTCTCCGAAAGGGAGTGGCAAAAGGTGCGTGGCAGGACGCTCGGCATGGTCTTCCAGGACCCGATGACCGGGCTCAACCCCGTGCGCAGCGTCGGTGCCCTTTTGGGCGAGAGCGTGCGCCGCCACCAGAAGGTCGGCCCGGAGGAAGCCGCCGCGATCTCCGAGGCGGCCCTGAAGGCAGTGGGCATTCCCGCCGCGCGCGAGCGTCTGGCGGCCTTTCCTCACCAGCTGTCGGGCGGGCTGCGGCAACGCGTGATGATCGCGCTGGCGCTGGTCAACCGGCCCCGGGTTATCATCGCGGACGAGCCGACGACCGCTCTGGACGCCACGATACAGGCGCAGATCCTCGATCTGCTGCGTGACCGGCTGCACGAGGCAGGAGGGCTGATGATCACTCATGATCTTGGTGTCGCGGCGGAGATCTGCGACCGGATCGCGGTGATCTATCATGGTCGCATCGTCGAGACCGGCCGGACCCGCGACGTTCTGGCCGCGCCGCGCCACCCCTATACTGCGGGGCTTCTGGCGGCTGTGCCGCGCTTTCACGGGCGTGGCACGCGGCTGATCCCGATCCGGGGCGCGCCGCCGGGCCCGGTTTCGGAACGGGTGGAGTGCTCGTTCCGTCCGCGCTGTGCCAAGGCCGCGCCCGAGTGTGCTGCGGCCCCGGCGCTGGAGGCCATCGCACCGGGGCGCTCGGTTGCCTGTCATCACCCCGTGGCCGCCGCCCCTGCCCGGGAGGATGCGCAATGACCGGTGCCGCACCCCTGCTGGAGGCCCGCGACCTCTCGGTGACATTCGCCACTCCCCGCGGTCAGGTCCATGCGCTTGATGGCGTGGAACTGAGCGTTCATCGCGGCGAGACCGTGGGCCTGGTGGGCGAATCCGGCTCGGGCAAGTCCACGCTTGCGCTGACCCTCCTGCGGGCGATCGAGCCGACGGGTGGCGAGATCCTGTTCGACGGGCAGGCGATCGGCCATCTTGGCTCGCGTGCACTGAAGCCGGTCCGGCGACGTCTGCAGATGGTCTTTCAGGACCCCTATGCCAGCCTCGATCCGCGCATGAAGGTGGGCCGGATCGTGGCCGAGCCGCTTCGGGCGCATGCCTATGGCGACCGGGCGCGCATCGCCGCGCGTGTGGCTGAACTGCTCGAGCAGGTGGGGCTGCCCGCCGATGCCGCCGGGCGCTATCCGGCGCAATTCTCGGGCGGGCAGAGGCAGCGGATCGCGATTGCGCGGGCCATCGCGCTGGAGCCAGACATGGTGGTGGCCGACGAACCCGTGTCTGCGCTGGATGTCTCGATTCAGGCCCAGATCGTGAACCTGCTTCAGGATATCCAGGATCGCCTTGGCATCGCCTATCTGGTCATCGCCCACGACCTGCCGCTGGTGCACCAGATCGCCGACCGGATCGTGGTGCTCTATCTGGGCCGCGTCGTCGAGGAGGGGCCCGCCGAGCAGGTCGTGGCGCGCCCGTTGCATCCCTATACGGCCGGCCTTCTGGCGGCGACACCCACCGTTGACACTGCAGGTCGGCCCCGCCTGATGCTCAAGGGTGACCCGCCCTCGCCCATCAACCGGCCCGATGGCTGCCCGTTCCACCCCCGCTGCCCCATCGCCCGTGACCGCTGCCGCAGCGAGCGGCCAGCGCTTGTCGCGCCCGATGCGGGGGCCGCGCGGCGCGTTGCGTGCCATTTCCCCGGCGAGGTGCCCCCGCCCCTGGCGGCGGGGGCCTGAGCCGCGACCGACAAGGAGGAGACCGAGCCATGACCCGAGCCGCCCCCGCCGCAGGTTCTGCGGCCCTGAGCCACGAGGCCCGGGCCGACCTCGATTTCGTTCTGGCCTGGCGCAGGCGCTGGGCCGACAGGCTCTATCCCCGGCTGGTGGCCGAGACCCGTGCCGCTACCGCCGACACTCCTCTCGCCGACCGCAAGGCGGCGATGCCGCAGGTCCGCGCGCAGCCCGTCTATCCGTGGTTCGCCTGGTCCGAACGCGCCAGCCAGAAGGCGCTGTGGCGCGCGGTCTCGGATGCCGTTGCCGCCGAGGGCCCGATCGAGATGCCTGCCCACCCGCGTGGCAGCCTGACGCTCGATCCCGGTCTGAGGCTGCCCGACTGGTATACCGACTGGGATATCCACGTGCAGCCCGGAGGCGTCTGGCGCGCGGATGCTTCGGCCCGGGTCTACGAGCTGGGGGCCAAGCTGGTGATGATGGGCGACAATGACGATTATGCCTTTCACAGCCGTTTCGTCGAAACCTGCGCGGGCGATCTGGGCACGCCTGCCCGCATCGTCGATCTGGGATGTGGCTTCGGCAAATCCACCTGGCCCTTCAAGCGCGCCTATCCGGAGGCAGAGGTGATCGGCGTCGATCTCGCGGCCCCCTGCCTGCGGCTGGCCCATGCCAAGGCCGAGGCGCAGGGGCTGGAGGTGCATTTCCGGCAGGCCGATGTCACGACCGATACCGGGATCGAGGCGGGATCGGCCGACTTCGTCACGGCAACCATGCTGATCCACGAACTGCCCCAGCCCCAGCTGCGCGGCTTTTTCGCCGAGGCAGCACGATTGTTGCGGCCGGGAGGGCGGATGGCGGTTCTGGATTTCCAGTTCACCGGCGATCCCGTCCGCGACACCGCCATGGTCGAACATGGCACTCGCAACAACGAGCCGTTTCTGCCGGGAATGATGGCCCAGGATACTGCGGCGATGGCCCGCGAGGCAGGGTTCGCCCGGGCCGGATGGGTGGCCTTTGACGAGCGCGGCAAGGGTCGGCTGCCCACGCTGGCATGGCCGGAGCGGGCGGAGTGGCACTTCCCCTGGGCCGTCCTCGAAGCGGAGATGCCCGCATGAGCCGCGACGAGTTGAGCTTCCTTCCGCCCGAGGGGGCGACCGACACGCTTGCAGCTTTGGTGATGGACCTTGGCGCGCAGCTTCACGCAGAGCGGCAGGCGCGGCTTGCCCTTGAGGAGGCGCTGATCCGGCGTGGGTTGCTCTCGGTCGAGGAGGTGGCCGCGCTCGCTGGTGATCCTGCCCTGCTGGCCCGGGCGCGCGATGGTCTTGAACGTTCGATGGCGCGGATCATGCGCATTCTGGAAGAAGCGGGCGACCGTACCGGACCCCTGCGGGCCGAAGCCCCCGCGACAGAGGAGACAGGCTGACATGGCACGCCCCCGGATCGAATTCGTCCAGTCCCAGAACCTGCCCTGGCAGGCGGCGCCCGTCGCCGCCATCCGGCCCGGCGTGGCGGCACGCGTTCTCAGTCGTGACCCCGAGACGGGGGCCTGCTCGCTGGTGCTGCGCTATCCGGCGGGCTTCTCGGCCCCGGCGGGCCAGCGCCTGGCGGTGGACGAGGAATTCCTGGTCATCGAAGGTGAACTCCACGAGGAGGGCCATGCCTATGGCTACATGGGCTTTGCCCATGTGCCCGCGGGCCATGTGCGGGGCGCGTTGTCGGCACCGGGTGGTGCCGTGGTAGTGACCTTCTTCTCGGGCACGCCGCAGGTGGGCGACAGCGCGACGCCCGTGCCCGACCCGGCGCGCCTGGTGCAGCAGGTGGACGGACTGCGTCTGCCCTATACCGGAAATTTCCATCCCGAATTCCCGCCCGGCGCGGGGCGGCGTATGCTGTATGAGGACCCTGTCACCCGAGATCAGACCTGGCTTCTGGGAACGATGGGCCTGCGCTGGGCGGAACGGGCAGAGCGGCATCCCGTGGTCGAGGAGATGTACCTTCTGGCCGGGGAGGTGCATGGCAACCTCGGCGTGATGCGGCCAGGGGCCTATTTCTGGCGACCACCCGAGGTGCCCCATGGGCCCTATGGCAGCCTGACGGGCAACATATACCTGTTCCGCACCAAGGGCGGACCGCTCTCCACCGAATACGAGGACAGCCCCGTACCGTTTCACTGGTGGCCCGCGCATACCCCCATCCTGCCCGAAGAGATGGCGGCGCATGCCGACCCCGTTCCCGGAGCGACCCGCCCATGGTAAATGCCGAATCCGCAACCGTGTTGCGCCGCTTTGTCGATCTGCCCGAGGGGCAGATGCATCTGCGCGAGGCGGGCCGGACCCATGCCGGACGCCTGCCACTGCTGTTGATCCACCAGTCTTCCGGCGGATCGCGCACCATGGTGCCGTTGATGCGCGTGATCGGCAGCACCCGGCCGGTGCTGGCCCCCGACATGCCGGGCAATGGCGATACGTGCCCCCCGGTCGTCGCCACACCCGCGATGGCCGATTACGCCGCCGCGACAGCCCGGATGATGGATGCGGCCGGCCTTGACAGGGTGGCCGTCTACGGCTTTCACGCCGGCGCCAGCGTGGCAGCGGAGCTGGCCGTTCTCCTGCCCGACAGGGTGGCGGCCGTGATCCTTGACAGTATGGGCCTCTACGATCTCGACAAGGCTGCGGATTTCGCCGACCGCTATGTGCCCGAGATCCGGCGACATCCCCATGGCCTGCACCTGATCGAGGCCTGGAACTACGTGCGCGACACCTATCTGTTCTGGCCCTGGTTCGAGACCGATGCCGCCCATGCCCGCGCGGTCGGTCTGCCCCCGCTCTCCGAGATGCATGACAAGGTGGTGGAGGTCATCAAGTCGATGGATCATTTCGGGTCCTATTACCGCGCGGCCTTTCTGCACGACAAGGCAGCGGTACTGCCCCGGCTTGCCTGCCCGGTTCTGGTCACGGCGGGGCGGGACAACAGTCAGGCCGGTCATGTGCCGTCCATCGCTGCCATGATCAGGGGCAGTGAGACGCATCTGAGCGCGGGCATCTACCAGCCCGAAGCAGCGGCAGCTACAGCGGGGGAACTGGCGGCGTGGCTTGACCGAACCCTCGGCGATTGAGGGTTCTCTCAGCCGTTCAGGCTGTATTCCACGATCTCGGTACGCTGGAACAGGCGAAAGTTGTCGTCCGAGATCATGGTGATCCAGAGCCGCCCCGATGCCGCGCGCCAGACCGATATGCCCTCAAGATTGTCATGGCGTCCGGGTCGGCTGGCCAGAATCTGGACCTCACCCTCCAGACCTGTCCGTCCCATCTCGAAGCGCCGGACCCGGGAGGCAAAGCCGAACGGCAGGATGACGTCGCGCTCCAGCACATAGAGCCGACCGTCGGGGCCGATATCCGCGCCCACGACCAGAAAGGTACCGCGACGCGGCAGGGTGAAGGGGATATCCCAGGACCCGCCGCGAAAGCGGTACACGGGAAAGGGCCGGTCCAGTGCGCCAGAGCGTTCGGGAATGGCGTAGAGGGTGCCGTCCGGCCCGATGGCAAGCGCCTCCAGCCCTGAATTGGTCTGCAGGCGGGCGAAATCGGGATGTGCGGGCAGCGGTTCGGCCCGTGCACCCGGATGCGCATAGGCCCAGACCCGGTGACGCCGCTCGAACGAGACGAAAAGCCGCCCCCCAGGGGCCCGCGCCAGCCCCTCGGCATCTGTCATCGTGTCGCCCCGAAGCGGCGCGCCCTCCGGGTCGCGCAGCGGCTGCAGGGGTCCTGCCTCCATGCCGCGCAAGGCCCCGCCTCCGTCGCGCAGAAAGCGCCCCTCGATCAGGGAGCCCCGATCGGTGATCGCGATGAAGCGTGCCCCCCGATCCCAGACCTCGATACCCGAAAACCCTCCGAAATCAGGGTCATCACGCCGCCATGTGAACCGCCCCTCGAAGCGTAGCGCCGACCCGGCGGCCACGGGCAGGGCCGCGCTGGCAAGAGCCGTCAGGCTCAGTCCGAGGAAAGAACGTCGGCGCATGCGGCTGGCAGGTCGGCCATCACCAGATCGCGCGCGGTGCGCGGCCGGGGGGCGTTGGGGTCGGGCGGGCGGCGCAGGTCCTCGAGGTAGTCGGTCACCCACCACATCAGCGTGTCGTCGCACCCGTCGGTGCCATTGGACAATTCTGCGACGGTCGGCCTTTGGGGCACGCAGTCACGCGCGCCGGCAGGACAGCGGAGCCGCACGTGGAAATGCGTGTTGTGCCCGTAGAAGGGCCTGATCTTCTGCAGCCATGCCCGGTCTGTGCCTGCGGTTCGGCACATCTCGATCTTGACGGCGGCGGCGACGAAGATGCGATCCACTGCCGGGTCAAGGGCGGCTGCGCGCAGGATCTGCATGTGCGCCGGTGTCCAGTGCCGCGTCAGGCTGCGCTGGTCCTCGCTGCGCACGGAGACCGAGGATATCTGCTCGCGCTCGGCGCGGGTCAGGTTCAGCCGCCGGGGCGGGAGCATCCAGATGTCCACATCCAGCCCGGTCTGGTGGGAGGCATGGCCCGAGGTCATTGGCCCGCCCCGCGGCTGGGAGATGTCGCCCACATAGAGCCCGGGCCAGCCATGTCGCGTGGCCTCCCGGCTCAGCCGTTCGACGAACGCGATTGTCTCGGGGTGGCCCCAGTGCCGGTTGCGGCTCAGCCGCATCGCCTGCCATGTGGGTCCGCTCTCGGGCAGTTGCACGGCCCCCGCCAGGCAGCCTGCGGCATAGGACCCGATCGGTGCGGCCGGGCCCGAGCCAGCACGCGGCATGGCTCCGAAAAGCTGATTGGCCCGCGGCTCTCCGGCCTCGGCCCCCGGCGGCACCGCAAGGGTGGCGGCCAGCATCGCCATCGCGGCAAGGGTGCCCGGTGTCCTCATGCCGTGCGCCCCGGGGACGATGCGGCGGCGGTCGGCGCACCTTGGGCATTGACCCAGCGCAGCACGAACAGGCCCGCAATCAACAGCAGGATGATGGGAGCGACCCCGTAGCGCTGGTTCTGGGTGATCTGCGTGGCGATCGCCACCAGCGCGGGGGCCATGAACGACACGGCCTTGCCCGACAGGGCGTAAAGGCCAAAGGCCTCGGTCATGCGCGCGGGATCGGCCTGGCGCACCATCATCGTGCGGGAAGCCGCCTGAAGCGATCCGCCGGCCGCACCGATCA
>JAFIEC010000344.1 GCA_020832725.1 Paracoccaceae bacterium
ATACTGGATCAGCTCGAACAGGTGGTTGCGATACACAACCTCTCCCGCGCTGGCGGCGATGTTGCCCCCCACCTCGAAGGCGGCCGGATCTGACAGGGTGACCAGCAATTCGCCATCATTGGCCTCGATGTCGCGGACAAGGTTCTCCAGCCCCGCCACGAGCGACTCGCCCTCCGTCTCCACTGCCTTTTGCAGCGCGTCCGGGTTGGTGGCGAGGTAATTGGCCGGGCTCATCAGGTCGATCGCCTGCCGGGCAAAGAACTGCAGCCGCCGCTGCTCGGTCTCGTCCAGCCCGTCCAGCTCGGACAGGGCCGCCTCGATCGCCCGCGCCGAGGCCTGGTATTGCTGGCGCACGAAGCTGAAATAGGGATGCGTCTGCCACAGGGGGTTGGAAAAGCGCCGGTCGGGGGCCGCGTCCTCCTCGGGGGGAACAGCCAGCTGGCCCTGGGCCATGGCAGATTGCACCCGCATCCAGTGGCGCAGCGAATCCGCCCAATAGGTCACCTGATGCTCCATCAGCCGGGCGGGGTTGGTCATCATCCCCGCCATCCAGGCATTGGCCGCGCGCAGATAGAGATCGGCCCCCGGCCCCTGCAGGCCCGGATCGACCTTGCGGCGTCGGGCCAATGCGGCCATCAGGCGCTGGGACAATGCCTCCATCCGGGCCAGGTTGGCGTTCAGCCGATCGAGATTCTCACCCATGGGCTGCTGTTCCTCATCCATCTTTCGCGTTGCCCCCTGATGCTGCATGTGCATTATGAACGCGGAAACGCGCCGCCTGCAGACGTCGGGCATTATAACGCGACCTCAGCGCCTCGGGACAGTCCGGATGAAATATCTTCTCACCTACGACCTCATGGAATCCGCGCGCAACGCCAACCAGTGGATGGGCGCGACCGCCCGGGCCTTCTGGGCCTCGCCGGCATTCGGCCTGACCTTCAGCCCGCTGCCTGCGGCCATGGCCGCCTGGGGCGAGGTGACCGAGAGGGCCTTCTCTCGCATGATCGTCAAGCCCGACTGGGGGATCGCCACGGTGGTCAGCGGCGGGCGCGAATATGCCGTGGGCGTGGAGCATTGTGTGCGGCGCCCCTTTGGCGACCTTGTCCATTTCCACGTGCGCGGCCGCAAGCCGCAGCCGCGGCGCGTGCTGCTGGTCGCCCCGATGTCGGGGCATTACGCCACGCTGCTGCGCAAGACCGTGGCCAGCCTGCTGCCCAATTGCGAGGTCTATGTCACCGACTGGCACAACGCCCGCGACATCCCCGTCTCCGAGGGCAAGTTCGACGTCGAGGATTTCACCCTCTATCTCGCAGAGTTCATGCGCTTCATGGGCCCCGATACCCATGTGATCGCCATCTGCCAGCCCGCCCCGCTTGCCCTTGCGGCAACCGCGCTTCTGGCCGAGGAGGACGCGGGCGCACAGCCGCGCACGCTCACGCTGATCGGCGGGCCGATCGACCCGGATGCCGCCGCGACCGAGGTCACCGATTTCGGCAACCGGGTGACGATGGGCCAGCTGGAACATCTGGCGATCCAGCGGGTGGGCTTTCAGAACCGCGGCGCGGGACGGCTTGTCTATCCGGGGCTGCTGCAGCTTCTGTCGTTCATGTCGATGAATTCCGAGACCCATTCCCAGGCCTTCTCGAACCAGATGATGCGGGTCAGCAAGGGCGAGGCCTCGGATCACGACCGTCACAACACCTTCTATGACGAATATCTCGCCGTGATGGACATGACCGCCGAATTCTACATCTCGACCGTGCGGCGCATCTTCAAGGAGCGCGAGATCGCGCGCAACGCCTTCGTGGTTGCGGGCAGGCCCGTCGATCTGGGCCGGATCACCACCACCGCCGTCATGACGGTGGAGGGGCTGGAGGATGACATCACCGCCCCGGGCCAATGTGTCGCGGCGCTGGGCCTTCTCACCGGGCTGCCCGAAGAGATGAAGGCCAGCCACGTGGAACCCGGCGCGGGCCATTACGGCATCTTTGCGGGCAAGTCCTGGCGGCGCAACATCCGGCCCCTGGTGCTGGAATTCATCGACACCCATGGGGGCCGCGCCACGCCCCTGCGCAGTGTCCCCGCCACTGCCTGAGCGACGCGGGGCCGAGCGCGCCCGCCCGCTCCGGGGACGCGCCGGCTGCCGAACTCGGTTCTGGACGTGCGCATGCTGATCCCGCACAGATGGACTGCCGCCGGAATGCCGGGTGCGGGGTCGTGTCTGCGTATCTGAAGACGCGCGTTACGGATGCTCCGCGCGGGGGGCAGGTGCTGCGCCCTCCAGCCAGCGGGCAAGGGCGGCGTTGGTCGCCTCGGGCGCCTCGATCGTCGGAAGATGGCCCGCGTCTTCAAGGATCTCCAGCCGCGCGCCGGGCAACAGCTTCGCCATCAGTTCATGCCTGCGCACGGGGCACAGCGCGTCGTGCCGCCCGCACAGGACCAGTGCCGGCAGGCGGGCGCGGGCCAGCATCGGCTGTGCGTCGGGCCGGGCGGCAAGGGCGCGGGTCTGACGGGCAAAGACCGCCCCGCCCAGGCCGAGGCCCATGGCGCGGGCAAGCGCCAGCGCCTCGGCGCGGCGGGG
>JAFIEC010000347.1 GCA_020832725.1 Paracoccaceae bacterium
CGGCATCTGACGGGGCTCCTTGCAGGGATGCCGAAGTCTACCAGATCAGGCCAAAAGTGGCAGGTTTTTCAGACTCTCCCTTTTATTTCTTCGGCCCAGCGGAAGAAGTTTTCCTATATGCTCGAGAACCAGCAGTGGGCATATGGACCCGCGCTTAGGGCAATTTGAGAGCAGCAATGGTTGCGTAAGGTGCCTTTCTTGTCAATCCTGCGTTGTGGCTTCCTTAGCGCTGCAGCGAAGAAGCATGTGGTCCATCAGGGCAGAGCATCAGTGCTCCTCCCCCTCCAAGGATGGTGCGCATCTGCAACGCCGTGGCCGGGCGGCGCTTTTCCCGGCCCGGCGGCTTGCCCGGCTCTGGACATCGGGCCAAGCTGACCCACCTTCCGCGGACCGGGACAGGAACAGGACAGAGTGATGAACGTGCATATCTCCCAGATCGGCGCCAAGCCCGCGATCGAAGACTCCTCCAAGACACATTCGACGCAAGCCATTCAGGGCGGTCGGGCAGCGGCTGGCGACGATCTTGGCGTGGCGCTCGATGTGCTGCGCGCGGCCCTCGCCGAGGGGCGGGGGGCGGAGATTGCCGGAGAGCTGGCGGCGATGGCGGGGCAGGTGGCCCCCTATCCCGAGCTGTGCCGCGACTACCCCGAGGGGTTCACCTCGGATGCCGCCTATGTCGATACCCTGCCCGATCTGCAGAACGGCCCCGCCAGCCTGATCCGAGGCGCCAACCAGCAGATCCAGCATGTGGGCATTTCCAACTTCCGCCTGCCGATCCGCTTTCACACCCGGGACAATGGCGACCTGACGCTGGAGACATCGGTGACCGGCACTGTCAGCCTCGAGGCCGACAAGAAGGGCATCAACATGTCGCGCATCATGCGCAGCTTCTACCGCCATGCGGAGAAGACCTTTTCCTTCGAGGTGATCGAGGCTGCGCTCGACGATTACATCTCGGACCTCGACAGCCTGGATGCCCGGCTGCAGATGCGGTTCTCCTTTCCCATGCGCAAGCGCTCGCTGCGCTCGGGGCTGGAGGGGTATCAGTATTACGACATGACACTGGAGGCTGTCTGCCGGGGCGGCGAGATGACCCGGATCGTGCATCTCGACTATGTCTATTCCTCCACCTGCCCCTGTTCGCTGGAACTGTCCGAGCATGCCCGCCAGTCGCGGGGCCAGTTGGCGACGCCGCATTCGCAGCGCTCGGTGGCACGGCTTTCGGCGGTGATGCTGGAGGGGGCGACCCTGTGGTTCGAGGACCTTGTGGAGATGTGCAACCTGGCCGTGCCGACCGAGACGCAGGTTATGGTCAAGCGCGAGGACGAGCAGGCCTTTGCCGAGCTGAACGCCGCCAATCCGATCTTTGTCGAGGATGCCGCGCGGCTTTTCTGCGAACAGCTGCTGGCCGATCCGCGCGTCGGCGATTTCCGGGTGGTGGCCAGCCATCAGGAAAGCCTGCACAGCCATGACGCGATCTCGGTGCTGACCGAGGGGCCGACCTTTGCCGCCACCAGCCTCGATCCGCGGCTGTTCTCGACGCTGATCCACGCGGGCTGAGCCCGCTTGACAGGGGCGCGTGGCGCGACCATCGCTCTGGCATGGAATTGTTGCGCCCCGTCCTGCACCTGATGTCGCTGCTGCTGGTCGTCGTGGCGGTGCTGATGCTTGTGCCGCTGGCGCTTGATCTGTGGCTGGGCAACGACACGGCCTTTGGCGCCTCGGCCGTCATCGTGGGGTCCGTGGGCGTCTTCGCGGCGATCGCCACGCGCGATGTCGCCCTGCGGGGGATAGACCTGCGGCAGGCCTTTCTGGTGACCACGGGGGCCTGGGTGGTGGTGCCGCTGGCCGGCGCGCTGCCCTTCATGCTGGGCGCGCCGGGGGCCGGGCTGACCGATGCCCTCTTCGAGGCGATGTCGGGGGTCACCACCACCGGCTCCACCGTCTTTACCGGCCTTGATGACCTGCCCGAGGGCGTCAACCTGTGGCGTGGCATGCTGCAATGGCTGGGGGGGCTGGGCATCATCATCGTGGCCATGCTGTTCCTGCCCATCATGAAGGTGGGCGGGATGCAGTATTTCCGCGCCGAGGCCTTCGACACCATGGGCAAGGTCATGCCCCGGGCGCTGGATATCTCGGCCTCGATGGTCCGCATCTACCTTGGCCTGACGATCGCCATGGCGCTGATCTACACGGGGCTGGGCATGCCGGTCTTCGATGCGACGGTGCATGCGTTGACCAGCGTGTCCACGGGGGGCTTTTCCACGCGCGATTCGTCCTTCGTGCTGTTCTCGGGGCCGGCCGAATATGCGGCGGTGGTCTTCATGCTTCTGGCCGGGCTGCCCTTTGTCCGCTACGTCCAGCTTGTGGCCGGCAGCCCCATGGCGCTGTTTCGCGATGTGCAGGTGCGCGCCTATCTGCGCTGGACGGCCTATGCGGTGGGGGCCGTGGCGCTCTATCGCCTCATGCGCGAGGATATCGGGCCGGAGCAGGCCCTGCGCGAGACCGCCTTCAACGTGGTCGCGATCTTCTCGGGCACGGGCTATGGCTCGGCCGATGTGACGGCCTGGGGACCGTTCGCCTTTGTGGTGCTGTTCCTGGTGGGGCTGATCGGCTCCTGCACGGCCTCGACCGGCTGCTCGATCAAGGTGTTCCGCTATCTGGTGCTGCTGGATGCGATCCGCCAGCAGATCCGCGAGATCCATTCACCCCACGGCATCTTTCGTCCCCATTACGACGGGCAGCCGGTTGCGCAGGAGGTGCTGAATTCGATCATCGCCTTCTTTACCCTGTTCATGCTGACATTCGGTGTGCTGGCCGTGGCGCTGGCGCTGGCGGGGCTGCAGTTCGAGACTGCGGTGACCGCCGCCTGGACCGCGATCGCCAATATCGGCCCGGCCTTCGGCCCCGCGGTCGGCCCCACCGGCGCGATGGGCGGCTTTGCCCCCGCAGCCAAGGGGGGGTTGCTCGCGGGGATGCTGCTGGGGCGGCGTGGGCTGCTGGCGGTGGTGGTGCTGTT
>JAFIEC010000350.1 GCA_020832725.1 Paracoccaceae bacterium
CCCCGCCCGCCCCTCCGGGGCCGGGTCGGCGGCGGGGGCAGGCTGGGCCGCCGGGGCGGGACGGGCAGGCATGGGCGGGCACGGCCTATGCAGAGCTGTGCGTGACCTCCAACTTCACGTTCCTCACCGGCGCTTCCCACCCCGAGGAGCTTGTGGCACGGGCGGCCGAGCTGGGGCTGCATGCCATCGCCCTGACCGACCGCAACAGTCTGGCGGGCGTGGTGCGTGCCCATGCGGCCCTGCGCGAGATGGCCCGCCTCCGCGCCGAGACTGCGGCCGTGGCCATGGCGGAACAGGTGCCGGACCTTTCGGCCGAGGGCCCGGGGCAGGGCGGGCAGACACAAGGTCGCGGGGCCCGGGGCGACAGTCCCGGGCCTGACCCAGCCCGTGCGCCCGAATCCGGGCTCCGTGCCACTTCGGGCCATGCCCCGGGGCTGCGCATCCGCTCTGCGCGGCGGATCGATCCGTCAAGCCGGCGCGATCATGGCGGGCAGGGGCATCTGCCCGCGCCCCTCTCTCCGGTGCCCTTGCCGCGGCTGGTGGTGGGGGCGCGGCTGGTGCTGCGCGACAGCGCGGTGGAATGGCTGGCCCTGCCCACCGATCGTGCCGCCTATGCCCGCCTCTCGCAGCTGCTGTCCCGGGGCAAGCTGCGCGCGCCCAAGGGAGAGTGCCACCTGTTCCGGGACGATCTGCAGGAGGCGGGCGAGGGGCTTGTCCTGCTGGCCCTTCCGCCCGACCCGCTGGCCCCGTCCGGCCCGGTGCCCGGGGTGGCCCTTGACCATCTGCGCGCGATGGAGCGCCGCTTTCCGGGGCGTTGCTTTCTGGCCGCCGCCCCCCGCCACGACGGGCTGGACCAGCCGCGCCTTGATGCGCTGGCAAACCTGTCCCAGCGCGCGGCCCTGCCCATGGTGGCGGTGGGCGATGTGCTGATGCATCGCGCCGCCCGCCGTCAGCTGGCCGATGTGCTGACCTGCGTGCGCGATGGGCTGACCATCGACCGGATCGGTCGCCACGCCCTGGCCAATGCAGAGCGCCGCCTGCGCGGACCCGCCGAGATGGCGCGACTGTTCCGCCGCTATCCCGCCGCCCTGCGCCGGACGGCGGAGATTGCCGATACCTGCGCCTTCAGCCTGGACGAGCTGTCCTACGAATACCCCGACGAGGTCAGCGACGGAGAGCCCGCCCAGGCCCGGCTGGAGCGGCTGACCCATGCCGGGCTGTGGCGGCGCTTTCCCGACGGTGTGCCCGCCGATACCGCCACCAAGGCCGCCAAGGAGCTGCGCATCGTCGGCAACCTTGGCTTTGCCGCCTATTTCCTGACGGTCAGCGACATCGTCGCCTTTGCCCGGTCCCGGGGCATCCTGTGCCAGGGGCGGGGCTCGGCGGCGAATTCGGTGATCTGCTACGCGCTGGGCATCACCGAGGTGGCGCCCGATTCCATCTCGATGGTGTTTGAGCGCTTCATGTCCGAGGCGAGGGGCGAGCCACCCGACATCGACGTCGATTTCGAGCATGAGCGCCGCGAGGAGGTGATCCAGCACATCTATGACCGCTATGGCCGCCATCGCGCCGGGCTGACTGCCACGGTCATTCATTTCCGCACCCGGGCCGCCATCCGCGAGGTGGGCAAGGTGATGGGCCTGTCCTCTGACATGCTGGCGGCGCTTGCCGGGCAAAGCTGGGGCTGGCGCGCGGGCCCGCCCGAACCGGCCCATCTGGAGGCGCTGGGGCTTGACCCCGCCGACCGCCGCCTGGCCCAGACCATGCGCCTGATCTCCGAGATCATCGGCTTTCCCCGGCATCTGTCGCAGCATGTGGGCGGTTTCGTCATCACCCGGGGTCGGCTGGACGCGCTGTGCCCGATCGAGAACGCGGCGATGGAGGGGCGCACGGTCATCGAATGGGACAAGGACGATATCGCGGCTCTTGGCATTCTCAAGGTGGATGTGCTGGCGCTGGGCATGCTGACCTGCCTGCGCAAGGGCTTTGCCCTGATCGCCGCGCACGGGGGGCACGCGCTGTCGCTCGAATCCCTCCCGCGGGAGGACCCGGCGGTCTATGACATGTTGTGCCGGGCCGATGCGGTAGGCGTGTTCCAGGTGGAGAGCCGGGCGCAGATGAATTTCCTGCCCCGGATGCGGCCGCGCTGCTTTTACGATCTGGTGATCGAGGTGGCGATCGTCCGGCCCGGGCCGATCCAGGGGGGGATGGTGCATCCCTATCTGGCGCGCCGTCAGGGCCGGGCGGCAGTGCATCTGCCCTCCGAGGCGCTGCGGGGCGTTCTGGGCCGCACCCTGGGCGTGCCGCTGTTTCAGGAACAGGCCATGCAGATCGCCGTGGTCGCCGCCGGTTTCACCCCCGAAGAGGCCGACCGCCTGCGCCGGAGCCTTGCCACCTTCCGGCGCATGGGCACGATCGGGACCTTCCGCGACCGCTTTGTCGGGGGCATGCTGGAGCGCGGCTATACCCCCGATTTCGCCGAGGCCTGCTTTGCCCAGATCGAGGGGTTCGGCGAATACGGCTTTCCCGAAAGCCATGCCGCCAGCTTTGCCCTGCTGGTCTAAGCCTCGGCCTGGATGAAGCGCCACCACCCTGCAGCCTTTGCCTGTGCGCTGCTCAATTCCCAGCCCATGGGCTTCTATGCCCCGGCCCAGATCGTGCGCGACGCGCGCGAGCACGGGGTGGAGGTGCGGCCTGTCTCGGTGGATCATTCGGCCTGGGATTGCACGCTGGAGCCCCGTGCCGATGGCAGCCTTGCCCTGCGGTTGGGCTTTCGTCAGGTCAAGGGCCTGCGCGAGGAAGACGCCCGCTGGATCGTGGCCGCCCGGGGCAACGGCTATCCCGATCCCGAAAGCCTGTGGCGCCGCGCGGGCGTGCCGCCTGCGGCGCTGGAGCGGCTGGCCGAGGCCGATTCCTTTGCGCCCGCGGGACTGTCGCGGCGGGATGCGCTGTGGGCGGTGCGGGCGATCCGGGCACCGAAGCCCCTGCCGCTCTTTGCCGGTCCGATGGATGGTGAGGGCATCAGGGAGCCTGCTCCCGACCTGCCGCGCATGAGCCTTGGAGAGGCGGTGGTGGAGGATTACCTCTCCCTGCGCCTCAGCCTGCGGGCCCATCCGGTGGAATTGCTGCGCCCCGGGCTGGGCCCCGCAATCGTGCCGGCGATCGAGCTGACGGCTGCTGCCCTGGAGGGCACGCCCCGGGGACGGGCAGAGGTCTGCGGGCTGGTCATCACCCGCCAGCGGCCGGGCACTGCCTCGGGGATCATCTTCCTGACACTGGAGGACGAGACCGGCGTGTGCAACGTGGTGGTCTGGACCTCGGTCTATGCCCGCTTCCGCGCGGCGGTGATCGGGGGGCGGTTGTTGCGGGTGGTGGGCCGTATCCAGCGCGAAGGCGCGGTGGTCCATCTGATCGCCGAGCAGGTGGAGGATTGCTCGTTCCTGCTGTCGCGCCTTGCCCGGCCGGCCGGCGAGGATGTCCCGCCTGCCCTTGCGGGCGACGGGGGCATCGACCCCACCGGCGGGCGCGGGGACGAGGCGCGCAGGCCGGTCGTGCCCCGCAGCACCCAGCCCGGGCGCCAACCCGGACCTCGTGCCCGGCATCCGCGCGATCAGGCGCGCAAGCTGTTTCCCTCACGCGATTTCCACTGAGCCCGATCACGCAGCCGCGCGGCGACCCGCGCCACGGCTCAGCCCGGGCCGCTGCCGTCCAGCACCGACAGGGCCGCCGCGCGGAGGCTGGCCTCTTCGTCGGTGGGGATGACCCACAGCCCCACCGCGCTGTCGGGGGTCGAGATGCGGGGGCCTGCGCGCAGGTTTGCCCCCTCGTCGAGCTGCGCGCCCAGCCAGCCCAGCCCCTCGGCCACGCCCGCGCGGACCTGCGCCGCATTCTCGCCAATGCCCGCAGTGAAGACCAGCGCATCCAGCCCGCCGAGTGCTGCTGCCATCGCCCCCACGCCCAGCCGGATACGATGGACATAGAGGGCCACCGCCTCGGCGGCCTCGGCCG
>JAFIEC010000379.1 GCA_020832725.1 Paracoccaceae bacterium
CGGGCGGCTTTCTGGGCTTCATATCGCAACTCGAAATTGCAGGGTTCCGCCTGCAATAATACCAAATGCTGCATCCTAAACCAAACCAAAACGCCCCATTATACAGCCAAAACAACACGATAACAGTTGTTCAGGGTGAACTCCTTACCCTCCTGTGCACCATTGCGCGGCCGAATCGCACCCGGCGGTGTTTCCCGTGGCGCGGCTGGGCAGGTGCCGCAGGATTGAAGACTCATTGAGCGCGAGCCTTGCGTGAGCGTGAATGGAAGCATACCTCATGAGGGCGTGATTGCTCTCGAGCGGACAATCCACGCAACTCATCAAGGTCATCGCCCTGACGCTGATCAGGCAACCGTGATTTTCCTGAGGATCGGTCCGTCCGGCATGTCGCCGGACCGGTAAATCAGCCTGCGAGGTCGTCATGGGAAAAGGCAACAACAAGCGCGGAAACAAGGAAGCGAAAAAGCCGAAGCAGGAGAAGCCGAAGGTCTTGGCTACGGCCAATTTCGGCGCGGCGAAACCGGTTTCTCTGGGGGAAAAGAAGAAGAAGTGAGCCCGTTGGCCACTGCGCGAGCGCTGTCGTTGCGGAAATGAGACGCCGCCATCCCGGCTACGGGAAGCGGCGCCGGCTCCGGGGAGGATGGTCTCACGCGGTACAGAACGTGCAGGCCAACTCCCGGGTGGGTTGACCTGCCCGGCTTCTGCTTCAGGGCGCAAGAGATCACCCTCGCGTCTGCCATGGCATTGCCGCGATGCACGGGCAGCAGCGTCTCTGGTGCGTCCATGTTCGCATCAAGGCCATCCGTCTGTTCCGGGACGACACCCCGCGCGACCGGATGCTGTCGTCCAGAAGACGTCACAGGCCCTTCCGTCCGCAATGCGGACGTTTCATTTTTGATGCTTGCGGCCCCGTCAGGCACTTTATACGCATGTCTCGTGCACATGCCTGACCAAGCGGGCTTGAACAACAGATGTTGTTGTTTGGCAATTCATTGGATCGAAATGAGGGCAGCATGACGATCATATCCCTGGGTTATCTGGGTGTCCGCTCCGACCGCGCCGAGGACTGGGCGCAATTCGCCGGTGGACTCCTTGGCATGCAACAGGTGGACAGAGGTGGCCAGTCGCTGGCCTTTCGAATGGACGACCGACGCCAGCGGCTTGTGGTGTCCGACGAGCCAGGCGAGACGCTTGCCTTCATGGGTTGGGAAGTGGCCGATGCCGACGCCCTGTCGGCAGAAGCAGACCGGCTGTCCCGCGCCGGCGTGGCGGTGCAGGCCGCCGACAGGGCGCTTGCAGACCGGCGGCTGGTGACGGATCTGATCTGGTTCCACGACCCGGCTGGCAACAGGGTAGAGCTGTTTCACGGACCGATGATCGCCGACGAGCCGTTCATGCCCGGCCGTCCGATCGATGGCTTTCTGACCGGCCCGCTGGGCATGGGCCATGCAGTGCTCCATGTGCGCGACGCGGCTGCGATCATGCAGTTCTACCGCGATCTGCTGGGTTTTCGCATCTCGGACTATGCGCTGACGCCGTACCCGCTCTATTTCTTCCACGTGAACGGCCGCCATCACAGCTTTGCCATTGTCGGATCGGGGCAATCGGGGTTCCATCACTTCATGGTCGAGTATCGCAATCTTGACGACGTGGGACAGGGCTACGACCTGGCGCAACAGGACGAGGGGCGCGTCGCCTTCACACTGGGCAGGCATACCAACGATTACATGACCTCGTTCTACGCGCATACGCCGTCGGGCTTCTTCGTGGAAAGCGGCTGGGGCGGGCGGGTGATCGACCCGGCAAGCTGGGAGCCCCACGAAACCCATGTCGGCCCCAGTTTCTGGGGACACGAGCGGGTGCACCTTCCCGAGGGCGGGACCAGGGAGAAGCTGCGCCAGATGCGGCTGGCCGCGGCCGCCGAGGGGCGCCGCGCGCCGCCCCTGCACGCCTGCCCGTGGCTTTACGACAACCGCACCCGATCGGGCGACATGCGCTGATGCCCGGCACGAGGTTCCGCGATGGAACTCTTTTCCCGCCGACGGGTACCGGAGCGATCGGATCGTCCGGACCGACGGAATCATTGATCCGGGCGCGCTGAGCCTGACCACGCGGCTGAATGGCAGGGTGTTTCACGATGCTTCCGTTGGCTGGATGATCACGAGCAAGCTGCGGCTGATCACCTGTTGTTCAACTGGTTTGCCGCTGCTGCCCGGAGACCTCATTGTTGTCCGAACGCCGGGCGTGTTCGGTGCCGAGTGCACGCCGCCCTGGTGGATGACGCCTGCGAAATCTGCAATGTGAAGGTCAGCGGAATCGGCATCCTGTCAAACCCTCTCGTCGGAGTGGTGCGAGGGTGCCGGCCGCACCGTTCCGGATGCAGCGCGCGATGACGGCAACAACGCAGGATGACAGCGGAAGAGGCTCAGGGCGTCGATCCGAGGTGCGTGCGCTGGTCCGCGGGCTGGAGGTACTGCGTCATGTCAACGCCGGCGGCGATCCCCGCCCGGCGGCCATCGCGCGAGCCCTTGGGCTGCCTCGCCCGACCGTGCACAGGCTGGTCGCGACGCTCTGTGCTGCCGGCTATCTCTCAGGACCGGACGAGGATGGCCGACTGCGGATCACCGCGCTGGCCGCACAACTTGGCGACGGCTACGGCATCCAGTCGTCCGTGGCACAGGCGGCGCAGCCGGTGTTCGCGGCCTGGACCGAACGGATCGTCTGGCCGATGGCGATCAGTCGCTACCGCGACGCGGCGATGGTGATCGAGGCGACGACCCATCACCAGAGCCCGCTGTCGCTGGACAGCGGGATGAGCGGGGTTCGGTTGCCGATGCTGCGGACCTCGGCCGGGCGGGTCTATCTGGCCCATTGCCCACCCGAGGAGGCGGCATTGATCCTGTCGCATCTGCGCTGGCTTGGCGATCCGGCCGACACCCCCTTCCTGACACCGGAAGTGCTGGAGCCGATGCTGGCGGGGATCCGGTCCCAGGGATGGGCGCTGCGCGACGAGGGCGGATACCGGGCGCATACCTCGTCGGTGTCGAGGCCGGTGCGGACCCTGGGAGTGTCGGCGGCCAGTGTCTCG
>JAFIEC010000234.1 GCA_020832725.1 Paracoccaceae bacterium
GCGACATCGGGCGGCATTTCAGTGTCAACCGGATGCTGAGCTTCGAGTCGGTGAAGTCCCGGCTGGACCGGGAGCAGTCGCTCTCGTTTCTCGAATTCAACTACATGATCCTGCAGGCCTACGATTTCCTCGAGCTCAACCGCCGCCACGGCTGCCTGTTGCAGATGGGCGGGTCGGACCAGTGGGGCAATATCGTCAACGGCATCGACCTGACGCGCCGGGTGGCGGATGCGCAGGTCTTCGGGCTGACCTCGCCGCTGATGACCACGGCGGACGGGCGCAAGATGGGCAAGTCGGCCTCGGGTGCGGTGTGGCTGAACGCGGCCATGCTCAGCCCCTATGAGTTCTGGCAGTTCTGGCGCAACACCGCCGATGCCGATGTCGGGCGTTTCCTGCGGCTCTATACGGAATTGCCGCTGGAGGAATGCGCCCGGCTCGACGCGCTGGGCGGCTCGGAGATCAACGCGGCCAAGGTGATCCTGGCCAATGCGGTCACCACGCTGGCCCATGGGGCCGAGGCCGCCCGGGCGGCGGAGGCGACGGCCCGCGAGGTCTTCGAGCAGGGCGGCGCGGGCGAGGATCTGCCCACCCTGCGCGTCTCCCGCGCCCAGGTGGCAGAGGGGATGTCGAACGCGGCATTGTTCGTGGCGGCCGGTCTGGCGGCTTCGGGCAAGGAGGCCCGGCGCCTGCTGGCCGAAGGCGGCGCGCGCATCGACGACGCGGTCGAGCGCGAACCGCGGCTGGTGACGCTGGAAGAGGTCGCTGCGGGGCTCAAGCTGTCGGCCGGGCGCAAGCGCCACGCGCGGGTGGTTCTGGAGGACTGAAACCGAACCCGAACCGGCTCAGACGGCCGAGGTGCCGCGCCTCGGGATACCGGGGCCGGGAGCACGCAGAATCGCCGATACGCGCAGCCCCGGGGGGGCAAAGCCCACGGGCTGCGCCTGCGGCAAGGCGGGTGTCTGTGCGGGTGCGGCCTCCGGCAGGTCGGCATCACCGCGCGAGCGGCTGCGACGGGCATACCACGCATCGAGGCCAAACCGCCCCTCGCCCTGCGCCATGATGATGATCAGCCCGCCGACCACGACGAAATCCTTCATGAAGGCCGCCATGGCCTCGGGAATGCCGGGCTGGAAATTGAAGATGAAACTCGACCAGAACACATAGAGCGCCAGAAGCGCCGCCGCGAGCCGGGTCTGAAAGCCGATCAGGATGAAGGCCGCCGCGACGACCTGAAAGGCGGTGTCGGAAAAGGCCAGGAGAATGGGCAGGTCCGCCACGCCATGGGCCGAGAGTGTGCCCGGCACCGGCAAGAGCCCGAACCCGGCGGCAATATAGTAGGTGGCGATCATCACCCGCGCGGCAAGCGTGGCGATATCGGCCATCAGGCGGGCCTGCGGCGCATCGAGGGGCATTGGGCACTCCGTCCTGAGGGGCTTCCGATGCACAAGGCCCCGCAATTGCGGCGAAAAGATGCCCGCAGCGGGGAAAGAGGGTGCAACCCCTGCGTGCAGCCCGCCCCGGCCGGCCCCGCCTGCCGCGAGAGCCAGGGCGAGGGCCGGGACGGCTCAGCCCTCCCCGGTGCCCTCCTCACGCGGCGCATCCGGCCCGGCATCGGCAGCGCCATCGGCGGCGCCATCGGCGGCGGCCTCATCGGCACCTGCCTCCACCTCTTCACCGCGTTCGGCCACAAGGGCGACCGTGACCACTTCCTCGCCCGGAGCGGTGGCGAAGACACGCACCCCACCTGCCGCGCGGGACCGGAACGAGATGTCGCCCACCGGAACCCGGATCGACTGTCCGGTCGAGGTGGCCAGCATGATCTGGTCACCCGGATCGAGCGGGAAACAGGCAACCAGAGGCCCGCCGCGCATCGCCCTGTCGATCGCCGCGACCCCCTGCCCGCCCCGGCCGCGCACCGGATAATCATGCGAGGAGGACAGCTTGCCCGACCCCCGCGCCGTGACGGTGAGGATCGTCTCCTCGGCGGCCGACATCTCGGCATAGCGTTCGGGCGACAGCGACACCTCGGCAACCGCCTCCTCCTCTTCGGAGGTGGTCTCGGGCGCAGCTGTGTCCTCGGCCTCGTCGGCCATGCCGGCCATGGCGCGCCGCATCCGCAGATAGGCCTGACGTTCCTCGGCGGTGGCATCGGAATGGCGCAGCACGGCCATGCTCACCACCCGATCGCCCGGGGCCAGACGCATGCCGCGCACCCCCGTCGATTCGCGGCCCTTGAAGACGCGCACGGCTGTGGTGGAAAAACGGATCGCCCGGCCCATGGCCGAGACCAGCATCACATCGTCGCTCTCGCTGCAGATGCGGGCATTCACCAGGCTGACCCCTTCGGGCAGCTTCATGGCGATCTTGCCGTTGCGCATGACATTGACGAAATCCGACAGCGCGTTGCGGCGCACATCGCCCGCCGAGGTGGCAAAGACGATCTGAAGGTCGTCCCAGCTTTCCTCGGGCTTGTCCACGGGCATGATCGCCGCGACCGAGGCGCCGGGGGGAATCGGCAGGATGTTGGCGATGAACTTGCCGCGCGCCGCCCGCCCGGCCTGGGGCAGACGCCAGCATTTCAGCTTGTAGACCATGCCCTCGGTGGTGAAGACCAGAAGCGGGGTGTGGGTGTCGGCCACGAACAGCGTCGTCACCACGTCGTCATCCTTGGTGGACATGCCCGACAGGCCCTTGCCGCCGCGACGCTGGGCGCGGAAATCGGCCAGGGGCGTGCGCTTGACATAGCCTGCGGCGGTGATGGTCACGACCATCTCCTCGCGCTCGATCAGGTCCTCGTCCTCGACCTCGCCCTCGGCCTCCACGATCTCGGTGCGCCGGGGCACGGCAAAGGCGTCGCGGACCTCGCGCAGTTCGTCCGAGATGATCGAGAGAATGCGCGCACGCGACCGCAATATCTCAAGATAGTCGCGGATGCGTTCGGCCAGGGCCTTCAGCTCCTCGCCGATCTCCTGCACGCCCATCGCCGTCAGCCGCTGCAGCCGCAGATCGAGGATGGCGCGGGCCTGGGTCTCGGACAGGTGATAGGTGCCATCGGCGTTGAGCGGATGGGCGGGATCGTCGATCAGCAGGATGTATTCCGCAATCTGGTGGGCCGGCCAGGCGCGGGTCATCAGCCGCTCGCGGGCCTCGGCCGGGTCTTTGGAGGAGCGGATCGTGGCCACCACCTCGTCCACATTGGCCACCGCCACCGCAAGGCCGCACAGAACATGGCTGCGCTCCCGCGCCCGGCGCAGCTCGAAGGCGGTGCGGCGGGCCACCACCTCCTCGCGGAAGGCAAGAAAGGCGGTGAGGAAGTCGCGCAAGGTCAGCTGCTCGGGCCGGCCATGGTTGAGGGCCAGCATGTTGCAGCCAAAGCTTGTCTGCATGGGCGTGAAGCGCCACAGCTGGTTGAGCACCACCTCGGGCGTGGCGTCGCGCTTCAGCTCGATGACCACGCGCACGCCCACGCGGTCGCTCTCGTCCTGCACATGGGCGATGCCCTCGATCCGGCGCTCGCGCACCGCCTCGGCGATCTTTTCGATCATCGAGGATTTCTGCACCTGATAGGGGATCTCGTCGATGATAATGGCAAAGCGGTCCTTGCGCAGCTCCTCGATCCGGGTGCGGCACCGCACGATGACCGAGCCCCGCCCCTCCAGATAGGCGCGCCTTGCACCCGAGCGGCCCAGGATCAGCCCGCCGGTGGGAAAGTCGGGCGCGGGGACATAGGCCATCAGCTGTTCGCTGCTCAGGTCCGGCGTCTCGATCAGGGCCAGGGTCGCGTCGATTACCTCGCCCAGATTGTGGGGCGGGATATTGGTGGCCATCCCGACCGCGATGCCGCCCGCCCCGTTGACCAGCATGTTGGGAAAGCGTGCGGGCAGGACCGTCGGTTCCCGGTCCTTGCCGTCGTAATTGTCCTTAAAATACAGGGTCTCCTTCTCGATGTCGGCCAGAAGGGACTGGTCGGGGCGGGCCATCCGCACCTCGGTATAGCGCATGGCGGCGGCGGAATCGCCGTCCATGGAGCCGAAATTGCCCTGACCATCCAGAAGCGGCAGCGACATCGCAAAGGGCTGGGCCATGCGCACCAGCGCGTCATAGATCGCGCTGTCGCCATGGGGGTGATACTTGCCCATCACGTCACCCACCGGCCGGGCCGACTTGCGATAGGGCTTGTCGTGGGTGTTGCCGGTCTCGTGCATGGCATAGAGGATGCGCCGGTGCACCGGTTTCAGCCCGTCGCGCAGATCGGGAATCGCCCGGCTGACGATCACGCTCATGGCGTAGTCGAGGTAGGAGGCCTTCATCTCCTCGGCGATCGAGAGGGTACGACCGCCGGGGGCGGGGCGCTGCGCTTCGGTATCGCCGGTCTCGTCGGGAGTGTCGGTCACGTCGGTCCACCTTGTCGGGGCATTGCCGGGGGTCCACCATCGCGGAAGGGCTGTTCCGCACCCGCGAGAGCGCGGCCCACGCACCCCCGCAATCCGGGTTCAGGGGTTATAGCCTGCGCGGGATGGCTGCGCAATCTTGTGGCATCCGATATGGAAGCAGCCGCGCAAGATGAGTGATAACACCATGTTTTTCATGTTTTTTCTTGACGCGCACCGCCCTGCGGCACTCAAATCGGGCATGGTGTCGGATGGAGGGCCGGATGCACGACGAAATGGCGATGATGCTGCGGGGCTATGGGCTGACCACGGCCGAGATGTTCTACCGGATGCCGGACCACCAATCGGTGCTCAACACCTTCGTCTGGCAGGATTACGACCTTGCCCCCGACTACCCGCGTCTGTTCCGCTTCATCGCGTTCTGGCAGGAGCAGATCGAGGGGCCGCTGCACTCGGTCCGCTTTGTGCATCGCTTGCTGATCGGACCGAACGACTGGCGCAACGTGACGGGTGAGTTCTCGCTACCCTGAACGCCCGGCGACGGGGCACGGAGGACGGCACAGGGGCGACCGGGAACGGGCGACGGGGCCTGAACGGGCCCCGTCACGAAACGCGATGTCGTCAGAACGGGATGTCGTCATCCAGATCTCCGGCGGGGCCACCGAATCCGCCTCGGTCGCCGCGATCGCCGCCAAAGCCGCCGCCCCGGTCATCTCCGTAACCGCCACCGGAACCGCCAGCCGCGCCACCGCCACCGCCTTCGCCCCGGCCATCCAGCATGTGCAGCTCCGACCGGTAGGGACGCAGCACCACTTCGGTGGTGTAGCGATCGGCCCCCGACTGGTCCTGCCACTTGCGGGTCTCAAGCTGCCCCTCGATATAGACCTTGGAGCCCTTGCGCAGATATTGCTCGGCCACGCGCACCAGAGGTTCGGAGAAGATGGCCACCGAATGCCATTCCGTCCGCTCCCGGTTCTCGCCGCTGGCCTTGTCGCGCCAGCGCTCGGATGTGGCGATGCGCAGGTTGGCGACCTTGCCGCCATTGGCAAAGCTGCGGATCTCTGGGTCTCGCCCGAGGTTGCCCACGATAATCACCTTGTTCACCGAACCGGCCATGACCCTCTCCCTTGCCTGTCGCCCCACTTAGCGCAATCCACCCGTGCGAGGAAAGCGGGTTATGGTAAACGCCACCCTAATGCTGACAGGACTTTCAGGGAGCGCGGTCGCGCAGTATGATCACCCGAAAGGGATCGGGGATGAAGCGGGCATGATCGGCCGGACAGCTTTACTGGGCACGCTCGCAGCGGCATTGCTGGCGGGCGCGGCACCCGCGCAGACGGCCTCTGGCCGAGGTGCCTCGCTGGCCATTCCCGACAGCGCCAACCGGCTGATCGACGGACGGCTGGCGCGGCAATACAACCGATCCGAGAGGTTCCTGCCACAGGGTGCCGTCAGCATCCCCGCCTGGCGCGGCAGCTATCGCGGCCCCTACCTCGCGCTGGCCGAGGAGGCCGCCCGCCGCCACGCCATCCCGCGCGATCTGTTCCTGCGGCTGGTGGAGCGGGAAAGCGGCTGGAACTCGGGGGCGGTGTCGGTCAAGGGGGCAACGGGGCTGGCACAGCTCATGCCCGAGACGGCGCGCCTGCTGGGCGTGGACCCGACCGACCCGGCCCAGAACCTCGAAGGAGGCGCGCGCTATCTGCGCCAGCAATACCAGCGCTTCGGGTCGTGGCGGCTGGCACTGGCGGCCTATAACGCCGGCCCCGAGGCGGTCATGGCCCACAACCGCGACGTGCCGCCATTTCCCGAGACGCGGGCCTATATCCAGGCGATTCTGGGCCGCTGAGGCAGGAACGGCCCCGACCGCAACCGGGGGCCCGCCCGTCCCCCATGGCACCCCCGGCGCGCTTCCAGCACGTCACCCCCGGCGCGCCCGCAGCACGTCACCCCCGGCGCGCTTCCAGCACGTCCGCAAAGGTGCGCAGCCCCGTGCGGGGTGCGCCCACCAGAACCGCCATGTTGCCCGGCTTGTGCTCGTTGCGGAGCATCTTCATATGCGCGGCCGGAATGTCGAGCCACGGAAAGACCTCGGACATGCTGGGGTCAAGCCTGCGCTCCAGCATCAGGAGGTTGGCCGCGCTGGCCTGCTTGAGATGGGCGAAATGGCTGCCCTGCAGGCGCTTCTGGTGCGACCACATGAACCGCACGTCAAAGGTGCAGTTGTAGCCCGAGGTGCCCGCACAGATCACCACCATGCCGCCCTTCTTGCACACCAGCGACGAGACCGGAAAGGTCGCCTCTCCGGGGTGTTCGAACACGATGTCCACATTCACGCCCTTGCCGGTGATGTCCCAGATCGCCTTGCCGAAGCGGCGCGCCTCCTTCAGCCAGGCGGCATATTCGGGGCTGCCGACCCTGGGCAGCTGCCCCCAGCAGTCGAAATCCTTGCGGTTGATGACCCCCTTGGCCCCCATGCCGAGGACGAAGTCGCGCTTCTGCTCGTCGGAGATGACGCCGATGGCATTGGCCCCCGCCGCGTTGATCAGCTGGATCGCGCAGGAGCCGAGCCCGCCCGAGGCCCCCCAGACCAGCACGTTCTGGCCCGGCTTGAGGTCATGCGGCTCGTGGCCGAACAGCATGCGATAGGCGGTGGCCAGGGTCAGCACATAGCAGCCCGATTCTTCCCATGTCAGGTGCCGGGGCCGGGGCATCAGCTGCTGGGCCTGCACCCGGGTGAATTGCGCAAATGAGCCGTCGGCGCTCTCATAGCCCCAGATCCGCTGGGAGGGCGAGAGCATCGGGTCGCCGCCGTTGCATTCCTCGTCGTCGCCATCGTCCTGATTGCAGTGGACCACCACCTCGTCGCCCACCTTCCAGCGGCGCACCTTGTCGCCCACCTTCCAGACGATCCCGGCGGCATCCGAACCGATCACCGCATAGGGCGCCTTGTGCCCGTCAAAGACCGAACCGGGCACGCCGAGGCAGGCCCAGACGCCGTTGTAGTTGACCCCCGCCGCCATCACCAGGACCAGCACCTCGTTGCTGTCGATCTCGGGCGTGTCCACCACCTCGATCTGCAGGGCGGTGTCGGGGTTGCCATGGCGCTCCTTGCGCAGGACCCAGGCGTGCATCTTTGCCGGCACATGGCCAAGTGGCGGAACCTCCCCCACCTCGTAGAGGTCCTTCACGGGGGCCTCGTAATCCGGGATGCCGGGCTGCGTGTCGAGCGCCATGTCTTACCCTCCTCTGGGTCGGCCAGGGCACGGCCTTGCTGCGGGTGCATAATGCCTAGCAGGGGGGCGTTGCGGTGGAAAGCTAATTTTCATGCGTCCGAGCAATTTCTTGCGACACATTCTTGCTATCTGCCTCGGGATCACCCAGCGGAAGATGCGCAATTGAGCGGGCATAGAACGCGAGCAGGGGCTGTTCCTCTGCACATGCATAGATGCGCCCCTCCCGCTCGGCCACGATCCGGCGGCTGAGCAGCATCCTCAGGCCCGTCTCGGCGGCATAATCGGCCCGGTCGCGCGGGATGTGGACATGGGCGCCGCCCGCCCGCAGGGCCGCGAGGCGGCTGCGCACCGCTTCCTGCAGCGCGCTGCGGTCGATCCCGTCGCGCTCCAGCAGGATCGAGGCCACCACCGGCACCGGAAGCACCGGGACCACATCCCCGACCGCCTTCATGAGCACCCGGCCCAGCGCCCGCGCCGCCTCCTCGCGCGGGCCCTCGAAGCCGGCCTGAAACGCCGAAAGCGCCACGGGGCGGCCGAAACTGACGCTGGCATAGCCGAAGCGGTAGAAACGCCGGGTCAGCCGCAGCCAGATGTGATTGCCCAGAAACCCCGCCAGCGCCCATGGCGAGACGCGGAAGCGCCGCGTCTTCGCGGCCCCCGCAGCCAGCAGCACCCGATCCTCGAGCACCCGGTCGTAGTTGAGCGCGACCGGCACGAAGACCACATCGCGCGCGCCCTCCTGAAGCTGGCCGTCGAGGATGTAGGAGAGGATCCCGGTCTTGGGGGCGTTCATGCCGCCATCGAGCGAGAGCCCCCCTTCGGGGAACAGGCCCTGGATCACGCCCCCCGCCGTGGCCATCTGCACATAGCGCGCCAGCACCCGCCGATAGCGCGAATCCTCGGCGCGGCGGCGGATGAAATAGCCCCCCATCCAGCGGATCAGCTGCTGCAGCGGCCAGATCCGCGCCCATTCTCCCACCGCGTAGGACAGGGCAGAGCGTTCGGCCACCAGATAGGTCACCAGCACATAGTCGAAGTTGGAGCGGTGATTCATCACGAAGATGATCGTCGCCTCGGAATCGATCGCGGCCAGCGCCCCGTCATCGACATAGCCGGTCCGCACCCGGTAGAGCGCCTGCGACAGCCAGCGCGCCGCGCGCGTGCCAAAGCTGAAATAGGTGAATGCCGAGAAGGAGGGCACGATCTCGCGGGCATAGCGGCGGGCCCGCTCGAAGGCGACGTTCTCGGGGATGCCCTCGCGGCGGGCGGTCTCGATGATGCCCCGGGCCACATCGGGGTCGTAGACCAGCCGCTGGATCGTGTCGGATCGCTCTGCCAGCTTGAAGGGCCGGATCGGGCGTGCCAGCCTCTGGTTGAGCTGCGCCACGGCCCGCTCCAGCCGACGGCGAAAGAACCAGCGCACCGAGGGAAACAGGAAATGCGACGCGAAAGTCACCGCCGCAAAGGCGACGATCAGCAGGAACAGCCAGAGAGGAAGCGTTACGGTGGCGGTCATGGGAGCAATTGTGGGCACAAGCGCGCCCTGCGTAAATCACCCGTTCGCGCCGGGCCAGCCTTTCCGTGCAGCCGGGCCGGATTGCCGCATTGCGGCGAATTGACGGGCCAGATCGTTTCAAGTATCACCGGGCCCGCGCAACATAATTTCCGACTTCTTCCGCCGAGGCCGCCCCACGCCGCCCGCCGACCGAGAGGCCCGTCATGACCGATACCGCACAGGCCAAGGACAAACCCTGGCTTTTCCGGACCTATGCAGGTCATTCCACGGCGGAGAAGTCCAACCTGCTCTACCGGGGCAATCTGGCCAAGGGGCAGACGGGCCTGTCGGTCGCCTTCGATCTGCCCACCCAGACCGGATATGACAGCGACCATGTGCTGGCCCGGGGCGAGGTGGGCAAGGTCGGCGTGCCGGTCGCACATCTGGGCGACATGCGGATGCTGTTTCGCGACATCCCGCTCGACGAGATGAACACCTCGATGACCATCAACGCCACCGCGCCGTGGCTGCTGGCCCTCTATGTGGCGGTGGCACGTGAACAGGGGGCGGATGTCGCGGCGCTGCAGGGCACGGTGCAGAACGACATCATCAAGGAATACCTCTCGCGCGGGACCTATATCTGCCCGCCCGCGCCCAGCCTTCGGATGATCACCGATGTCGCCGCCTGGACGCGGGAGCATCTGCCGAAATGGAACCCGATGAACGTGTGTTCCTATCACCTGCAGGAGGCCGGCGCGACGCCCGAGCAGGAACTGGCCTTTGCGCTGGCGACCGCGACGGCGGTGCTGGACGACCTGCGCGGCAAGGTGACGGAGGCGCATTTTCCCGAGATGGTCGGGCGCATCAGCTTTTTCGTCAACGCGGGCATCCGCTTCGTCACCGAGATGTGCAAGATGCGTGCCTTTACCGAGCTGTGGGACGAAATCTGCCGCGACCGCTACGGGGTGGAAGAGCCGAAATACCGCCGCTTTCGCTATGGCGTGCAGGTCAACAGCCTTGGCCTGACCGAGCAGCAGCCCGAGAACAACGTCTACCGCATCCTGCTGGAGATGCTGGCGGTCACCCTGTCGAAAAACGCCCGCGCACGCGCCGTGCAATTGCCCGCCTGGAACGAGGCGCTGGGCCTGCCGCGCCCCTGGGACCAGCAATGGTCGCTGCGCATGCAGCAGGTGCTGGCCTACGAGACCGACCTGCTGG
>JAFIEC010000385.1 GCA_020832725.1 Paracoccaceae bacterium
GTGCGCCAGGTGGACATGCCCTGCACGCCCGCGCGGGTCTGGGGCTGGGGGCAGGCGGCGCGGCATGGCGCGGGGCGCGCGGCTGCCGAATAGGCGCGCGGCCCGGCTGTCGCAGGGCGGAGGTGACGCGGGGCTCAGGGCAGGCCCCGCGCGCGCGCTCCTCAGGCGGCGCTTTCGGCCGCGTCGTCCTCGGTCAGCTTGCGCACGGCGTATTCCGCAGCATCGTCGAAGGGGGTGAGGATGACACTCGCCCCCTTCTCCAGCAGATCGCCCGCCTCTACCGCCTGCTGCACCGACAGGAACACCTTGCCGCGATAGCCCGCCGAATGCAGCCCGTGGAGCAGCGCGAGTTGCGGATCGGCCTCTGACAGCGCGCCGCGTTCCCGCGGCACGGCCGAGACGACCGCGCGCACCTCGCGCAGGTTCATGTGGGCCACGAATTCGGGGTCGGTGGCATCGCCATAGACCGCTTCCATGCCCAAGCCGCGCCAGTTCGACAGGGCTTCCGGGTCGAAATCCACACCCAGCACCGAATGACCCTTGGCCCGCAGTCCCTGGCCGATGCGACAGCCATAGCGGCCCAGGCCGAAGATCACGAAATCATGGCTGGCCCTGATTTCGGGGGTCTCGGCGTCCTCCCCTTCGCGCCAGGCGTTGCGTCGCTCGAAGATGCCGAGGAACGGCTCGCACCATTCGAACAGCTTGTGCGACCAGGTGATCATGTAGACCGAGAGCGCGATGGTCACCAGACCGACCAGCGTGACCAGCCCCATCGCCTCGTCGCCGACATGGCCGATGGTGATGCCCATCGCCATGAAGATCAGGCTGAATTCCGAGATCTGCGCCACCGTCAGCCCGGCCAGGAACCCCGTGCGCTTGCGATAACCCATGTAGCCCATGATCGCGAGCACGATCAGCGGGTTGCCGATCAGCACGAACAACGACAGGATCGCCGCAGCGCCCAGCTGTGCCCCCAGCGTGCCAAGGTCGAGCCCCGCGCCGAGACTGATGAAGAAGAACAGCAGCAGGAAATCCCGCAGGCTGGTGAGGCGCGAGGAAATCGCCTCGCGGTACTGGGTAGAGGCAAGCGAGACCCCGGCCAGAAGCCCGCCCAGTTCCTTGCCGAAGCCCAGCACATCGCCCGCCGCCGCCAGCCCCGCAGCCCAGCCCACGGCAAAGATCACCATCAGTTCGGGCGACCGCGAGATCATGCCGAGAAGCGGATCCGCCACATAGCGGATGAAGACCGCCACAAAGCCCACCATCGCCGCTCCGCCCACGAAAACCTGCACCACCTCCCAGCCGCCGCCAACGCCCATGGCGCCGACGCCCAGCGCCGACAGCGTGACCATGCACAGCACCCCGAAGATGTCCTGCACGATCAGGAAACCCAGCGCGATCTTGCCATGAAGCGCGTTGATCTCCTGCTTGTCCGACAGCAGCTTGACGATGATGATGGTCGACGAAAAGGTCAGCGCCACCGCGATATAGACGCTGGTGAGCGGGTCGATCCCCAGCGCGATGCAGATCAGGAACCCGAACAGCGCGGTAAAGGTGACCTGCCCCAGCCCCGTGGCAACGGCCACCTTGCCCAGGTTGCGCACAAGGCTGACATCCAGCTTCAGGCCCACAAGGAAAAGCAGCACCGCAATGGAGATCTGGCTCAGCGTCTCGATGAACTCGGTCGAACTCACCAGGCCCAGCGCGCCCGGCCCCGCGAGAACCCCGACAGCGATGAAGGCCACCACCAGCGGCTGGCGCAGCAACAGCCCGACAAAGCCGATGCCCGCGGCCAGCAACACCAGCACGGCGATCTCGTAGAAGACGGAGGCAAAGGCGATGTCCATCGGCGCAATCCGGAAAGGGTTGGAATGATCCAGCCATAGCCGAGCCTCCGCCGCCCGGCAACCGCCCGGCAACCGCCCGGATCAGCAGCCCGAGACGCCCGCCTCCTCGAAGGTGGCCATACCGGCATGGGCGGCCAGCGCGGCCCGCAGCACGCCCAGAGCCACCGCGGCCCCCGAGCCCTCGCCCAGCCGCATCCCCAGATCGAGGATCGGCACCAGCCCCAGATGTGCCAGCAGCAGGCCATGGGCGGCCTCGGCCGAGAGATGGCCCGCCTGCGCATGATCGAGCGCGCCGGGCACCGACACCGCCAGCACGGCAGCGGCGGCAGAGGCGACAAAGCCGTCCAGCAGCACCGGCACGCGTGCCATCCGCGCCCCCAGGATCGCCCCCGTCATCGCCGCGATCTCGTGCCCGCCCAGCCGGCGCAGCGCCTCCCACGGATCGTGAAGGGCCGCCCCGTGGCGGGCCAGCCCCGCGTCGATGGCTTCGGCCTTGCGGGCAAGGCCCGCGTCATCCACGCCCGTGCCCCGGCCCGTCCAGGGTTCGGCCCCGCCCCCGAACAATGCGGCGCACAGCGCGGCTGCGGCGGTGGTGTTGGCGATGCCCATCTCGGCGGGGATGAACAGGTCGCACCCCTCTGGCACCGCCTCCCAGCCCGCGCGCAGGGCGGTCAGCAGCGCGTCCTCCTCCAGTGCGGGCCGGGCGGTGAAATCGGCCGTGGCCGCCAGCCCGGCCAGCGGCACCACCGCCAGCCCCGCCCCCGCCACCCGCGCCAACTGGTTGATCGCGGCACCCCCGGCGCGGAAGTTGGCCACCATCTGAGCCGTCACGGCGGACGGAAAGGCCGAGACACCACGGTCGGCCACGCCATGGTTGCCCGCGAACACCACCACCCGCGCGGCACGCGGCGCACCGGGCCGCCCCGGCTGCCAGCCCGCATACCATCGGGCCAGATCCTCCAGCCGCCCCAGCGCGCCTTGCGGCTTGGTCAGCCGGGCCTCGCGCGCCCGCGCTGTGGCGCGCGCTGCCTCATCGGCTGCGGGCAGGGCCGACAGCGCCGCGCGAAAACCCGCCAGGGTGTCGGGCGCGGCTGTGGCCGGCGGGAAAGGGGCGATAGGCTCTCTCATGGTCGTGCCTCTGGTCTCTGCGTGGGCATCCGGGCGGGCATCGGGTCGGTCAGCCACGCGGCGCGGCGGCCACACGGTGCGGAGGCCCTGCACCAGGGTGTCGCGCCCCGGTCTGCGCTGGTATAGTCTGTCGTGGCCCGGTGCGCCCGCCCGTGCAAGCCCGATCGCTGCGGTATGCCATGCCCCTCGCCCTGCCTCCCCCCGCCGACCGCCCGCGCCTGTCCGACATCACCCATGCGGCGGCGCTGCTGACGCGGCTGCCCCTGCGCACCGATCCCGCCGCCGGTCCCGACGATTGGGCGCGCGCCGCCTGGGCCTGGCCTCTGGTGGGCGCGGGCCTTGGCGCGGCGGCGGCGGTGCTGGGCTGGCTTGTCCACGGGATGGGTGCGCCGGCGGGTTTCACCGCAGCCCTTGTGCTGGCCTTCCTCGCGCTGGTCACCGGGGCCCTGCACGAGGACGGTCTGGCCGACACAGCCGACGGGCTGGGCGCGCGGGGCGACCGGCATGCCCGCCTTGCGGCCATGCGCGATTCGCGTATCGGTGCCTTTGGAGTGCTGGCGCTGGTGCTGGTGCTGCTGGCCCGCTTCTCGGCGATTGCCGTCCTGATCGGCAGCGGGGCCTTGTTCTGGGCGCTGCTGCCGGCGGGCGCGGTCTCGCGTCTGCCGATGGTGGCTGCGGCCCGGCTTGTGCCGCCCGCCCGGCGCGACGGGCTGTCGGCGGGGCTTGGCGTGCCGCCCGCAGCCTCGCTGGCCCTGGCCGCAGCCATCGCGGCCGTGGCGGCGGCTCTTGGCTTTGGCGCAGGCGGGCTGTGGCTTCTGTTCTGGCCGTCCCTTGCGGCGGCGCTTGTTGTCCTGATCGCCCGATTGGTGCTGCACGGGCAGACCGGCGATGTCCTCGGCGCGGCGCAACAGGTGGCCGAGGCCACCGCCCTTGCCGTGGCGGTGGCCCTGCTGGCCTGAGCCGACCCCTGTGCAGCCTCAGCCGTAGCTGGCAACCGGCGTGCCTGCCAGCGCGGCGATGTTCAGCAGGCCGCGCGCGGTGATCGAGGGGGTCACGATATGCGCCCGGTTGCCCATGCCCATCAGGATCGGGCCCACCTCCAGCCCCTGACCGCGCTGCTTGAGCACGTTGCGCACCGCACTCGCGGTGTCGGAATAGGCGAAGACCAGCACATTGGCGGGGCCTGTCAGGCGCGAGTTGGGAAAGATGCGCGCCCGCAGCTCCGGGTCGAGGGCGGCATCGGCATGCATCTCGCCCTCATGCTCGAAATCCACGCTGCGGGCCGCGAGGATTTCCAGTGCTGCGCGCATCCGGCGGCCCGAATCGCTGTCGAGATTGCCGAATTGCGAGCCTGAGCACAGCGCCACCATGGGCGCGAGGCCAAAGCGGCGGACATGGCGCGCGGCCCCGATCGTGGTCTCGGCGATCTGTTCGGGGGTCGGCTCTGCGTTGACATGGGTGTCGGCCACGAAAAGCGGCCCCTCCTCCTGCAGCATCAGCGACAGCGCCCCGACGGGGGACAGCCCGTCGCGCGCCAGCACCTGGGCCACGTAGTTCAGATGCCAGCCGTACTGCCCGAAGGTTCCGCAGATCAGGCTGTCGCCATCGCCGCGATGCACCGCCACCGCCCCGATGGCGGTGGTGTTGGTGCGCATGATCGCGCGGGCAAGGTCGGGCGTGACACCCCGGCGCTCCATCAGGTCGTGGTAGGTTTCCCAGTAATCGCGATAGCGCGGGTCGTTCTCGGGGTTGATGACCTCGAAATCGCGCCCGGGCCGGATTGGCAGGCCCGCCCGCTCGGCGCGCCGCTCCACCACCTCGGGGCGGCCGATCAGGATCGGCACCTCGGTCGTTTCCTCCAGCATGGCGTTGGCCGCGCGCAACACGCGCTCGTCCTCGCCCTCGGCAAAGATGATCCGCCGCGAGGCCACGCGCGCGGCCTCGAACACCGGGCGCATGATCAGCGAGGAGCGGTAGACCAGCCCGTCGAGCGAGGCGCGATAGGCCTCCATGTCGGGCACGGGCCGCGTGGCCACGCCGCTTTCCATGGCGGCCCGGGCCACGGCGCAGGCGACCACGCCGATCAGCCGCGGATCGAAGGGCTTGGGGATCAGGTAATCGGGCCCGAAGCTCAGCCGCTCGCCGCTGTAGGCGGCTGCGGCCTCGGCGCTGGTGGTGGCCCGGGCCAGCCCCGCGATCGCCTCCACCCAGGCGATCTGCATGGCGTCGTTGATCTCGGTGGCACCCACATCCAGCGCGCCGCGGAAGATGAACGGAAAGCACAGCACGTTGTTGACCTGATTGGGATAGTCCGACCGGCCCGTGGCGATCACGGCATCCGGGGCCACCGCCTGCACCGCTTCGGGCAGGATCTCGGGCTCGGGGTTGGCCAGCGCGAAGACGATGGGGCGCGCCGCCATGCGGGCGACCATCCCGGGGCTCAGCACCCGCGGCCCCGACAGGCCGAGGAACAGGTCTGCCCCGTCGATCACGTCATCCAGCCCGCGCGGCCCTCCGGGCTGGGCAAAGGCGGCCTTCTCGGGGCTCATGTCCACCGCGCGTCCCTCGTGGACCAGCCCGTGGATGTCGCACAGCCAGATGTTCTCGCGTCGCACGCCCAGCTTCAGCAGCATGTTCAGGCAGGCGATGCCCGCAGCCCCCCCGCCGGTTGAGACCACGCGGATATCCTCGAAGCGCCGCCCCGTGACGGCCAGCGCATTGGTCGCCGCCGCCCCCACCACGATGGCGGTGCCGTGCTGGTCGTCATGAAAGACGGGAATGCCCATGCGTTCGCGGCACAGCCGTTCGACGACAAAGCAGTCGGGGGCCTTGATATCCTCGAGGTTGATGGCGCCGAAGGTCGGCTCCAGCGCGCAGACGATCTCGGCCAGGCGCACGGGGTCGGTCTCGTCGATCTCGAGGTCGAAGCAGTCGATATTGGCGAATTTCTTGAACAGGACCGCTTTGCCCTCCATCACCGGCTTGGCGGCCAGCGGGCCGATATTGCCCAGGCCCAGAACGGCAGTGCCGTTGGTAACCACCGCCACAAGGTTGCCGCGTGCGGTATAGCGGCGCGCCATGGCCGGGTCGGCGGCGATCTCCTTGCAGGGCTCGGCCACGCCGGGGCTGTAGGCGCGCGCAAGATCGCGCTGGTTGGCCATGGGCTTGGTCGGCCGGATCTCCAGCTTGCCGGGGCGCGGGGCCTCGTGATAATCGAGCGCCGTCTGGCGCAGGGTGTCGGATGCCGTGGGATGGTCCATGTCGCCCCTCATCTGCCTCGCCCCGGCCATAGCGCGGGCGGGCGTCGGGCTCAACGCAAACCGGCGGCCTTGTGCGGGGCCGGGCTCTGGGGTCAGTCCTCCAGGTGCCGGCGCAGGAAGGCGATGAGCCGCGACCAGAACAGCGGCTCGGTCGCCCAGTCAAAGGCATGGTCCTGCCCCTCGGCGCACATCAGGTCGGGCGCGCGGCCCAGTTCCGACAGCCGCGCGGCCATCGCCTGAACACCCTCCGGTGCCACCACGCTGTCGGCCAGCCCGATCGACAGGAAGACCGGCACGGCAATGCGCTCGACGGGCAGGGGCGTGCCGGGGACGAGGGCGTCCTCCTCTCCCGGCCAGAGCCAGGCGCGGGGGCTCTCGGGGCCCATGTCGCGGCCCCATCGTCCCGCGCGGAACGCCTCCGGGTCAAAGGCCGGGGTGACGATGGCCGGGGGCGCATGGGCGGCGACGCAGGCAAAGGGCGTGTCCTTGCCCGACAGCGCTGCCGCGAGAAGGGCCATCTCGCCGCCCTTGGACCAGCCCAGAAGCCCCACGCGCCCGGCGCGGGAATGGCTTGCCAGCGCCCGGCCCGCCGCCGGTACCGCGCGCAGCGAGACATCGCGGATGGGCCCCGCGCCCCAGACATCGCCCTCGCCATAGGGTAGGGGCAGGGCCAGCATTCCATGGGCGGCCAGAATCGCGGCAAAGCGGTGCGCCCAGCCCGAACCCGCCCCCTCGGAGCCATGCAGGATCACGATGGCGGGAATGTCCGTGCCGGTCTCGGGGCCATAGAGCGCGCCCGCCTCGCCGAAGGGTTCCAATGTCAGCCCGCCCATGCGCCTCTCCTGCCTGTTGCGGCGCGATGCTGCCATCTGCTCCGGCGAGCGGCAAGCGCGGATGGCACATCCGGGCCGGGAGATCGGGGCGGAACCGGGAGGCAGGGATGCGGCCGTCAGTTCGCGGCGATCAGGCGGGTTCCGTCATGGCCGGTGATCGCCAGATCGAGGATCGCCCCCACCGGGGCCCCGCCGCCCGGCAGACGCACCGGGGTGAATTGCGGGGTCCGGCCCATGTCGGGGCTTTCGGTCAGCACTGCGGCGCTTGTGCCCACGGCGGCGTCGAGGTGGCGCGCCAGCGCCGCCGCTCCGGCGGCGCGCAATCGTGCGGCGCGGGCGCGGATCTCGGTGCCCGGCAATTGCGGCATGCGCGCGGCCGGCGTGCCCTTGCGCGGGCTGAAGGGGAAGACATGCAGGAACGACAGGCCGCATTCCTCGACCAGCGCGAGGGAATTGCCAAAGGCGGCCTCGGTCTCGGTGGGAAATCCTGCGATGATGTCGGCCCCCAGCGCGATATCGGGGCGCAGTCGGCGCACCTCCTGGCAAAAGCGGATGGCGTCATCGCGCAGGTGGCGGCGCTTCATCCGCTTGAGGATCAGGTCGTCGCCATGCTGCAGGCTGAGGTGCAGATGCGGCATCAGGCGCGGTTCGGAGGCGATGGCCTCCATCAGGGCGGGGTCGGCCTCGATCGAGTCGATCGAGGAGATGCGCAGCCGCGCGAGGCCGGGCACCAGCCGCAGCAGGCGGCGCACCAGATCGCCCAGGCGCGGCTGGCCCGGCAGGTCTGCCCCCCAGCTTGTCATGTCCACCCCGGTCAGCACCACCTCGGCAAAGCCGCGATCCACCAGGCGGGCCACCTGTTCCACCACCACACCGGCCGGGACAGAGCGCGAATTGCCCCGTCCGTAGGGGATGATGCAGAAGGTGCAGCGGTGGTCGCAGCCGTTCTGGACCTGCACATAGGCCCGCGCCCGGGTGCCGAAGCCGTCGATGAGGTGAGAGGCCGTCTCGCGCACCGACATGATGTCATCGACCATGATGCGGGGCGTATCCGCCGTGTCCGCCGACAGGCGTGCCCATGAGGCGGGGGCCATCTTCTCGGCATTGCCCAGCACATGGGCGACCTCGGGCATGGCGGCGAAGGTCTCGGGTTCGATCTGCGCGGCACAGCCGGTCACCACCACCCGCGCGCCGGGGTTCTCACGCGACAGGCGCCGGATTTCCTGACGGGCCTTGCGCACGGCCTCGGCGGTCACGGCGCAGGTATTGACCACGACCACATCGCCGCCCAGCCCCGCCTCGGCGGCGAGCCGGGTCATCGCCTCGGTCTCGTAGGCGTTCAGGCGGCAGCCCAGCGTGGCAAAGACGGGGCTGGCTCCGGGGCGGGCAGGGGCGTTCATGCGCCACCCCCCAGGAAGGCCGCGCTCACTCTGCCGTCAAAGACATGGGCGGTCGGCCCCTCCATCCAGACACCATCCTCGCGCCAGTCGATGACCAGCGTGCCGCCGTCCACCCGCACCTCCACCCGCCGTTCGGTCAGCCCCCGCCGCGCCGCCGCCACCGCCGCCGCACAGGCACAGGAGCCGGAGGCCAGCGTGACGCCGGTTCCCCGCTCCCATATGCGCAAGCGCAGTGATGTGCGTGAGAGAACCTGAACCACCTCGACATTGGTGCGCTGGGGAAACAGCGGGTGATGCTCATAGCGCGGCCCGAAGGTCTCCAGCGGCACGATCCCGGCATCCTCGACGAAGAAGGGGCAATGCGGGTTGCCCATGCCCGTGGCCACCGGCGCGCCCTCGATCGGCAGCTCCAGCGTGTCCATCTCCTCGGCCAGCGGGATCTCGCGCCAGCCCAGCAGGGGCGGGCCCATGTTCACCCGGGTCAGCCCGCCGCCCGCGTCCTCGGCCAGCAACACGCCGCGCCCGGTGCGCAGCCGCAGCCGGTCGCGCCCGGAGGCCGCCATCTCTGCGGCGGCGATGCAGCGGGTGGCGTTGCCGCAGGCCGCCGATTCCGAGCCGTCGGGATTGTAGAAGCGCAGGGCAACATCGGCCCCCTCGCCGCCCGGGGCGATCACCGCAAGCTGGTCGAAGCCGACGCCCCGGTGCCGGTCTCCGAGCGCGCGGATCAGGCCCGGGGCGGGGGGCTCCAGACCGTCACGCAGGTCGATGACCACGAAATCGTTGCCGAGTCCGTGCATCTTGGCAAAGGGCAGGCCGGGGCGCTGTTCCCGGGGGGCGGGGTCTGTGCTCATGGGCGGCATATACGCACAGCGGGCGGCGCTTTCCAGCGTTCCTGACGATTGTCATTCCCTGTGGACAGGAGGCCTATTCTGCGGGGCTGCGCGCGCCCGCCCGGGCGGCGTCCTGCAACTCGCGCTCCAGCCGGGCGGCCTCGGCTGCCTTGGGCGTGGTGAAGCGGGCCAGCAGCAGATAGACTGCGGGCGTCAGGTAGAGCGTGAGCAGCGTGGACAGGCCCAGCCCGCCGACCACCACCCAGCCCAGCGCCGAGCGTGCCTCGGCCCCCGCGCCGAACGACATCACCAGAGGCACCGCCCCCAGCACGGTCGAGGCCATGGTCATCATCACCGGGCGCAGGCGGATGGTGCAGGCCCGGAAGATCGCATCGCGCAGCTCTGCCCCCTCGTCCCGCAGCTGGTTGGCGAATTCCACGATGAGAATCCCGTTCTTGGCCATGATCCCCACCAGAAGCACCAGCCCGATCTGTGAATAGATGTTCAGCGACGTGCCGGTCAGCAGCAGTGCAAAGACCGCCGAGGCCAGGCCCAGCGGGACCGTCGCCATGACGACGACAGCCGAGATGAAGGTTTCGAACTGTGCCGAGAGCACCAGAAAGACCACCAGCAGGGCAAAGGCGAAGGTCAGAAGCAGCCCCGCCTGGGTCTCGTCCAGGGTCGCGGCCTCGGCCCGCGGGCCCACGCGCGGGCCGCGGGGGAGCTCGGGC
>JAFIEC010000236.1 GCA_020832725.1 Paracoccaceae bacterium
CAGGTCGGAGAACCAGCCGCCCCGGCCTTCCTCGTGGTCGAACCACATGCCGGCCCTGTCGCCGGAGACGACGACCGAGAGACTGCCCTTGCGGCCCCAGCGCCATTCCTGGCCGGCGCGGAAGGTGGGTTTGCCCAGAAGCTCGACCGCGAGCTCCGGCACCCGCGCGCGCAGCTCGGCATCGAAGGCCCGCCAGTCCCGCCCGCTCATCGCCGCCCCCGCGGGACGGGCGCATGTACGACCGGCGACCGAGGGGCCGCGGAAGCTGTGCGCAGGGGGTGGCAGAGGCGGGTGGACACGGGGCGGAGGAACCGGATCGAGGGCGTTGTTGCCCCCGGTTCTGCCCCCCTTCAGACTGCCCTCGCGACGTCGGAACCGGTCCGCCCGCCTACAGGGCGCCACACCGGAAAGGGGTGACCCCTTCCGGCAACCGCATGAAGTCAGTAGAGATAATGGGTGGACCCCAGGCGCCGAAACCGACCATTCCGGGGCTCGCGCGAAGCGGCCTCGTGCAGATGGGATGACCCCTGCGCGACGCGAATCGGGTGAACGGTTCCACCCTTGCCAAGTGTGCGACGAGAAGGGTGGCCCCCTCAGTCCTGTACCGCTCTCGCCGCCGCGGGTGTTTCGAACTGAGACACCCGGCTTGGCCTGCGCGCCCGGCTCGAGCGCAAGAGGGATGTCGAGACAGGCAACATCCCTGCTGGCCGCGAGAGTGCATGGCCTCGACCCACATCTGCGCAATCGGTCGCCGAGGCCGTTCGCCTCCCGGCGCTGAGGTCCGGATCCCCGAAACCGCAGTCGCCTTCAGCCCGATACGCTGAAGGAGCCTTGCCGGGCCAAAAGCGTTTCGGCCGAAAACGGTTCTGGATGGGCCGTGCGTCCCACCCGGGTCACAGCGGGAATCGCTGGGATGTCGGAGCCTGCAATACCGCCGGAAGGTTTGGCGTTGTCGTCTGCAACGCCAAACTCCTCGGTCCTGTGTCGAGGGGCGACCTCGCCCCTTGCCTGCGCGGCGTCGTGTTCATCCACCAGCCGACGCCTGGCGCCCGCCTTGATCTCGAACATGTCTGCCGGCGCGATGAGCCTTGTCCATCGGTGTGTGACTTGCCGACGAGAAAACCCGTTCCGACCGGCGGTCCTCGCCCCGGATTCAGATTCTACCCCGTCTGCCGCAGATCGGGGCCGAGCACCCGCTTGGATCCGCCGCGCTGCGCCGAGGGCAGCCGGATCAGCGTGGCCATGGCATCGGCGAGCTTGTTCGACACCGGCTCGCCCTCGATCTGCTGCTCGAGAAACCAGTCCATCAGGCATTCCTTCTTGCCCTGGTTCTCCGGCGAAATCCGGAAATGCGCGATGGCCGCCTGCATCAGTTCGAGATAGGGCGTGGTGTAGGGTGTTGCGCCAGTCCCGGGCGCAGGGGAGACGATCTCCGGGACGTAATCCGGCCAGATCGCCTTCACGAGAAAGCGCGGGATGCGGATCTCGATGAACTCCCAGTCGCGCGCGGTCAGCCGCCCGAACGAACACTTGCCCTCGCGCCACTGCTCGGGACGAATGCTGGTGTGGTAACCAGAATGGAGACCGAAGCCGCTGCTGCTGCCGCCGTTGCCCCAGGCATGGGTCCGCTCCTCGGTGTAACGCCCCTGCGCCAGAAGATCGCCGTCCCGCAGCGCAACGAGCAGCTCGGTCTCCGCCTCCGCTTTCCAGGCCAACGTGGGATCCTGCGGTGGGTTCCAGGTCTGGTATGCCGGCAAAGGCTTCGGCGGCAGCTTTGCCGCTTCCACCGCGCGCTGCGCGACCGTTACGGTCTGCACATGGGCCAGCGCCTCTGCATAACTCCATTGGGTACGGTCGAGTGTCTGGAGCGACATGGGCGGCCTCGTGATTCATGCGGGTTAACCTGAACGTAATGCGAACACCCTGACCCCTCAACCCATTCCGGTGTTGCAAGGCCGGAGGGGTTCACCCTTTCCGCGCGGACTTGGGGTGACCGGTTCCGAGGTCGCAGCAGTCGGCGTGATCGTGCACCGTTGCGGCATGATGTTCGATCCCGGTCCTATCCGTCGCCCCAATCCGCTCGCCCCCTCGGCGATGACCCCCGCCGAGCGCCGCACTGAGCTGTGCGGCCTGCTGGCGCTCGGGCTGGTTCGGCTGCGGATGCGGGATGGGCGGAAAGTATCTGACGATACTGGAGAACGTTGCCTACACTATCCGCCCGACCGATGCCGTCATGCAACCCGGACTCACCGGAGAGACGCATGACGACGCACGACCCCATCCCCGCGCGCCTGGCCGCGCTCAAGACTACGCCGACGCCGGAGCTGAAGCAGCAATGGCGCGAGCTGTTCGACAGCGAGCCGCCACCGTTCAACCGGCGCTACCTCGAGAGCCGGTTGGCCTACCGCATCCAGGAACTCGCCTATGGCGGGCTGAAGCCGGAGACCATCCGGCGGCTGGAACGGCTGGGTGAGGAACTGGACGGCGGGGACAAGAAGAAGCGCGGAATGCGCCTCGACCGCGACCGCCCCATCACCGGCACGCGCCTCCTGCGCGAATGGCAGGGCGCCGAACACATCGTCACTGTCACCGCCGACGGCTTCGAATGGCAGGGGCGGCCCTACAAGTCGCTGTCCGCCATCGCCCGGGCCATCACCGGCACCCGCTGGAACGGGTGGGTCTTCTTCGGCCTCAAGAACCACAGGGGGCGGACATGACGAAGCCGCCCGAAAAATCGAAGGTCGTCCGCAAGCTGCGCTGTGCGGTCTACACCCGCAAATCCTCCGAGGAAGGGCTGGAGCAGGAGTTCAACAGCCTCCACGCTCAGCGCGAGGCCTGCGAGGCGTACATCGCCAGCCAGCGGTCCGAGGGTTGGGTGCTGGTCCGCGACCAGTATGACGACGGCGGCATCTCCGGCGGGACGCTGGAACGGCCCGGCCTGAAGCGGCTGCTGGAGGACATCGAGGATGGTCTGGTCGACGTGGTCGTCGTCTACAAGATCGACCGCCTCAGCCGCTCGCTCGCCGACTTCGCCAAGCTGGTCGAGGTGTTCGACCGGAACGGCGTGACTTTCGTCTCGGTGACGCAGTCCTTCAATACCACCACGTCGATGGGGCGGCTGACGCTGAACATCCTGCTGTCCTTCGCCCAGTTCGAGCGCGAGGTGACGGCCGAGCGCATCCGTGACAAGGTCGCCGCCAGCCGGAAGAAGGGTATGTGGATGGGCGGCGTGCCGCCCTACGGCTACCGGGTGGAAAACCGCAAACTGCTGGTGGACGAGGAAGCCGCCGGGCACGTCCGCTGGATCTTCGCCCACTTCCTCGAGATCGGGTCGGGCACGGAGCTGGCGAGAGAGATCACGAAACGCGGCATCCGGACGCCGCGCGGCAACCGGATCGACAAGAAATACATCTATCGGATGCTGAGCAACCGCGCCTACATCGGCGAAGCCGTCCACAAGGGCGACAGCTATCCCGGCGAGCATGATGCCATCGTCGACCGCGAGGTTTGGGAAAAGGTTCATGCGATCCTGCAGGAGAGCCCGCGCAAGCGCG
>JAFIEC010000397.1 GCA_020832725.1 Paracoccaceae bacterium
CCCCCCCCCCCCCCCCTCCCTCCCCCCCACCCCCCACGCCTCGCACGCCGCCTCCCCCCCCCCCCCCGCCCCCCCCGCCACCCCCGCCCCCCCCCCCCCCCCCCTCCCCCCCCCCCCCCCTCCCCCCCCCCCCCCCCCCCCCGCGCGGGGCGGGGCCCCCCCCCCCCGGCGCCCCTGTCATCAAGCCCGCGTGTCAGTCGGCGCGGTGGCGGCCATGACCTTCATGTCCGCCATGGCGTCCCCGCTCGCGGCGCATCTCGCGCATCTCGCTGCGCATCTCACGCATCTCGGCCCTCCGCTCGGACCGCATCCCGGCCCGCGCCTCCTCTGCGGCCTCCCATTCGGCGCGGGACTGGCGGCCGTCGCCGTCGGTATCGGCACGATCGAAGGCACGGGCCCGGCGGGCCTCGGCGCGGGGCGATGCGGCGAAATCGGCCACGGCGATGCGGCCATCCTCGGCCCCTTCCATCCGCGCCATCATCCGCGCGGCGGCCTGGGTCGCGCGCGCCTCGGCCCGGGCGGTCATGCGGGCGGCCAGATGGGCCCGAAGCTCGGCTTCGGTGATCACGCCATCGCCGTCGGTGTCGATCTCGGCGGCGTGGGCCGCGCGAAAGGCGGCGAGGTCCTCGGGCGTGACAAAGCCGTCCCCGCTCTGGTCGAGGGCGTCGAAGGCGGCCCCGGGCAGGTGGGCCGGCCCGGCCCCGCCGGGGCCGGACGGATGGGCCAGCGCGGGTGCGGCCAGAAGGGCGGCACCGGCTGCGGCAAGACAGGCAAGGCGCAGGCTGCGCGACAGGGGGGTGTGGGTCATCTCGGGCGCTCCTCTTGAGATATGGCAATGACACGCGCCCGCGCGGGCTTTCCGTCGCAGGCTTTGCAGAGCGTGTTTCGGGGGCTGGGCAAGGCGCGCGGATGGGCGCATAAGGGGCCCATGCGCATGAAGGCCATATTGCTGTTTGCGGCGGCGGTGTTCTTTGCCGTGGCGCCGTTTCTCGCCCCCGAGTTCGGCGGCTTCCAGGCCGATCTGTTCCCGGTCCCGCAGGATCGTCCTCCGGTGCAGCCCGCAGGCTGGGCCTTTGGCATCTGGGGCGTGATCTATCCGTGGATCGTTGTCCATGCCGCAGCCTCGCTGTTCACCCGTGACGAGGATCCCGCATGGGATGCGCCGCGCTGGCCCATGATCCTGTCGCTGTGGCTGGGTTCGGCCTGGCTGGGGGCGGCGGCGGTCAACCCGCTGCTGGCGACGGCGATGATCTGGGTGATGCTGGCGGGCGCGCTGGGCGGGCTGGCCTTGGCCCCGGCCGAGCGGCCCCTGCTGGCGCGGCTGCCCATCGGGCTCTATGCTGGCTGGCTGACAGCGGCGTCCTGCGTGTCGGTGGGGCTGGCGCTGGCGGGCTGGGGGCTGACGGGGCCGGTGCTGGCGGCGGTCGTGGGGCTGGTGCTGGCGGTGGCCATCGGCCTGTGGGTGCTGCTGTGGCTGGTGCGCGAGGGCCCGGGACGGCTGAGCTATGGGGCGGCGCTGGTCTGGGGGCTTGCGGGCGTGGCTGCGGCCAATGCGGGCACGGCCCCGCTGCTGATGCTGGCCGCGATCGCCGGTGCGCTGTTGCTGGCGGCGGCGGCGCTGTGGCCCCTGCGCCCGGGTGCCGCCACCTAGTCAGAAGCCGAAGCCGCTCTGCCTCATGGGCCAGCGCCCAGCGACAGCTGCCTCCCGCACCAAGCCATGCCGCAGCAGGATGCGCGGCGGGTGCCCCGGATCGCATTGCGGGGCACTGTTCATGCCGGGCTCTCTGTGCGGGGGGCATCGTCGGCCCCTTCGGCCTGCAGCCGGGTCGCGGCCCATGCCGACAGGCCCACCAGCGCGGTTGCCGTGGCCAGCATCAGCGACAGGCCGCCGACCTGATAGCTCAGCCCCGACAGGGCTGTCCCCAGAAGCCGCCCCGCCGCATTGGCCATGTAGTAGAAGCCGACATCCATCGTCACCCGCTCGGCCCGGGAAAAGGCGAGGATCAGCCATGAATGCAGCGCCGAGTTGATGGCGAACAGCGCCCCGAAGACCAGCAGCCCCGCTACCAGCACCATCGTCAGCACCGGCCCCGGACCGGGTGCCAGCAGCGCCGCCGCCGTCAGTGCTGCGGGCACCGTCATCAGCGCCAGCGCCCAGCCCCGTGCCGCCGCGACCAGCGCCGCCTCGGGCCGGGAGGCGGCGCGCAACAGCCGGGGCGCGGCCGCCTGCACCCCGCCATAGAGGATGATCCAGACCGCCATGAAGCCGCCGATCAGGAAAAAGGCCGCGCGGTTGCCCTCGGCTGTGCCGTCCGACAGGACGTCATGGCAATAGAACGCGATGCCGACCACGAACCACACGTCACGGGCCGCGAACAGAAAGACGCGGGCCAGCGACAGCCGGTTCCCATTGGCCGATTTCGAGAAGACCTCCGAGAATTTCGTGCCCTTGCGGCCCTTCGGCAGTCCCGGCGGCATCGCCAGCAGCACCGCGATCAGGATCGACGCCAGCACCGCCGCCATGGCCAGCACCGCCACCACAAAGCCGAGCGACGCCAGCAGGGCCGCCCCCAGCAGAAAGCCCAGGCCCTTGACCGCGTTCTTCGAGCCGGTCAGCAGCGCAACCCAGCGGAACAGCCCGCCCTGTTCGGTGGGTGCCAGCAGCTTGACCGCCGATTTCGAGGACATCTTGGCCAGATCCTTGGCCACGCCGCTCAGGCCCTGCACGGCCATCACATAGGCCACCGACAGACCCAGTGCCCAACCCGGCTCCAGCTGCGCCAGCGCCACGAGGGCCACCACCTGCAGCCCCAGCCCCGCATAAAGCGTGGAGGTCAGCCCGAAGCGCGCGGCAAGCCAGCCCGCCGACAGGTTGGTGATCATGCCGGCCAGTTCATAGAGCACGAACAGGGCCGCCAGTTGCAGCGGCGTGAAGCCCAGCAGGTGGAAATGCAGCAGCACCAGCATCCGCAGCGCGCCGTCGGTCAGCATGAAGGCCCAATAGGCCGCAGTGACGGCGACATAGGCGGGCAGCCCCTCGGGCCGCGCGCGGGGGGGCGGGCGTGGCGTGCGGGGCGTGCTCACAGCCTGCCGCCCACCATCAGCGCCACGTCGACCAGACGATGCGCATAGCCCATCTCGTTGTCGTACCAGGCATAGACCTTTACCTGCGTGCCGCCCACGACCATCGTGCAGGGCGCATCGACGATCGAGGAGCGGGTATCGTTGACGTAATCGGCCGAGACGAGCGGCCGCTCCTCATAGCCGAGAATGCCCGCCAGCGGCCCCTCGGCGGCGGCGCGGAACAGGGCATTCACCTCGGCCACATCCGTGGCGCGGTCCATCTCGAAGACGCAATCGGTCAGCGAGGCATTGAGCAGGGGCACCCGCACCGCATGGCCGTCAAGGCGGCCGGCAAGCTCGGGATAGATCAGGGCGATGGCGGTGGCGCTGCCGGTGGTGGTGGGGATCAGCGAATTCAGCGCCGAACGCGCGCGGCGCAGGTCCCTGGCGGGGCGGTCCACGATGGTCTGGGTGTT
>JAFIEC010000398.1 GCA_020832725.1 Paracoccaceae bacterium
GCCCCCGCGCTCAGAGGCCCAGCCGCGCGGCGAGGCCCCTTGCATCGGCCACCCGCAATTCAGCGGCTGCGCGGGCGGGTTCCTCCGAAGTCGCGGCAAGTGCCGCCTCGGCCTCTGCCACCACGGCGTCGAGCATCTCGCGCGTCACCTCGGCCCGGGGCACCGCCCGCTCGGCCAGAAGCGACGTCGCCTCGGGCCCCACCTCCACGAAACCGCCCGTGACAAGGTATTCCTGCGACCCGCCCGAAGCGGCGACCGAAACGATACCGGGGCGCAGGGTGGTCAGGAACGGCGCATGGCCCGGACCTGCGGTGAAATCGCCGGTTGCTCCGGGGATTTCCACCGCGCTGGCCTGAACCGAGGTTACCCGACGCTCGGGCGAGACAAGATCGAACTGCATCAGATCGGCCATGCGGCCCTCCCCCGGTTACGGATCACGCAGCTTCCGCGGCCATGCGCTCGGCCTTGGCAACCACGTCCTCGATTCCGCCGACCATGTAGAAGGCAGACTCGGGCAGGTGGTCGAACTCGCCGGCGACGACTCGCTTGAAGCTGTCTATCGTCACTTCGATCGGCACCTGCACACCGGGTGTTCCGGTGAACACCTGCGCCACGTCGAAGGGCTGCGACAGGAAGCGCTGGATCTTGCGGGCCCGGGCCACCGTCAGCTTGTCCTCTTCGGAAAGCTCGTCCATCCCGAGAATCGCGATGATATCCTGCAGCGACTTGTAGCGCTGAAGGACACCCTGCACATCGCGCGCCACCTGGTAATGCTCTTCTCCGACGATCTGCGGATCGAGGATGCGGCTGTTGGAATCGAGCGGATCGACCGCCGGGTAGATGCCCAGCTCGGAAATCGCGCGCGACAGAACGGTGGTGGCGTCGAGGTGGGCGAACGAGGTCGCAGGCGCCGGGTCGGTCAGGTCATCGGCGGGCACATAGATCGCCTGCACGCTGGTGATCGAGCCGTTGCGGGTGGAGGTGATCCGCTCCTGCAACTGGCCCATGTCGGTGGCCAGCGTCGGCTGATAGCCCACCGCCGAAGGGATGCGGCCCAGAAGCGCCGACACTTCGGACCCCGCCTGGGTGAAGCGGAAGATGTTGTCCACGAAGAACAGCACGTCGGTGCCCGAGATGTCGCGGAACTGCTCGGCGATGGTCAGGCCGGTCAGCGCGACGCGGGCGCGGGCACCCGGGGGCTCGTTCATCTGGCCGTAGACCAGCGCCACCTTGGAGTTCTCGAGGTTCTCGATGTCGATCACGCCCGACTCGATGAACTCGTGATAGAGGTCGTTGCCCTCACGGGTACGCTCTCCGACACCGGCAAAGACGGAATAGCCCGAGTGCACCTTGGCGATGTTGTTGATCAGCTCCTGGATCAGCACGGTCTTGCCCACACCGGCACCGCCGAAGAGGCCGATCTTGCCGCCCTTGGAATAGGGGGCCAGCAGGTCGATCACCTTGATGCCGGTAACCAGGATCTCCGACTCGGTCGACTGGGCCGAGAAATCGGGGGCGGCCTGGTGGATGCCCCGGCGCTCCTTGGTCTTGACCTCGCCCCTCTCGTCGATGGGCTCGCCCACCACGTTCAGGATGCGTCCCAGCGTCGCGTCGCCGACCGGAACCGAAATGGGGCCGCCGGTATCGCTCACGGGCTGACCGCGCACGAGGCCCTCGGTGGCATCCATCGCGATGGTGCGCACCGTGCCCTCGCCCAGATGCTGGGCCACTTCCAGCACCAGCCGCTTGCCGTTGTTGTCGGTTTCGAGTGCGTTGAGGATCTCGGGCAGTTCGCCCTCGAATTGCACGTCCACGACGGCCCCGATGACCTGCGTAACCTTGCCCTTGCCTTGTGACATGTCGTTTCTCCGGTTCCGTCAGAGCGCCTCGGCGCCCGAGATGATCTCGATGAGTTCCTTGGTGATCGCAGCCTGTCGCGAGCGGTTGTACTGGATGGTCAGCCTGTCGATCATGTCGCCCGCATTGCGGGTGGCACTGTCCATCGCACTCATCCGCGCGCCCTGTTCCGAGGCCGCGTTTTCCAGCAGCGCCGTGAATATCTGCGTGGCGATCGCCCGTGGCAGCAGATCTGCCAGGATAGCCTCCTCTCCGGGCTCGTATTCGTACTGGGCGGGTTGCGCGCCCTCCTCTACCTCGAAGCTGGCCGGTATCAGCTGCTGCGCCGTCGGCACCTGAGAGATGACCGAGCGGAACACGTTGTAGAAGATCGTGGCGACATCGAACTCGCCCGCGTCAAAGCGCGAGAGCACATCGTCTGCGATCATGCGGGCATTGCCATAACCCACGCGCTTCATTTCGCCAAGGTCGATATGGCCGACCAGCAGTCCGCCATGATCCCGGCGCAGCTGTTCGCGCCCCTTCTTGCCGACGGTCAGCACCTTGACCGTCTTGCCCTCGGCCAGAAGGCGGGCAATGTGCACCCGCGCCAGCCGGACGATGGTGGAGTTGAAGCCGCCGCACAGACCCCTTTCGGAGGTGGCGACGATCACCAGATGCACCTTGTCCGAGCCTGTCCCGGCAAGCAGGCGCGGCGCTGTCGGCGAGTCCTTGGCCCCCGAGGCGAGGTTCGACATCACCGCGTGCATGCCCTCGGCATAGGGGCGCGCGGCCTCGGCCGCCTCCTGTGCGCGGCGAAGCTTGGCGGCGGCGACCATCTGCATGGCCTTGGTGATCTTGCGCGTCGACTTGACGCTGCTGATCCGGTTCTTCAGGTCCTTCAGGCTGGGCATCGCTCTCGCTCCTGTCCGGCGCGATCAGGCGAAGTCGCGGGCGAAGGAATCGATCGCGGCGCGGATCTTGTCGGCCAGCTCCCCCGCGACCTTGCGGTCGTTCTGGGTGATGTCATCGAGCAGATCCCGGTTGTTGGAGCGCAGGTGCTGAAGCAGACCCCGCTCGAAGCGCACGACGTCGCCCACCTTGACCTTGTCGAGGAAGCCCTGGGTGCCTGCAAAGATCACGCAGACGATCTCGGCATTGGTCAGGGGCGCATATTGCTGCTGCTTCATCAGTTCCGTCAGGCGCGCGCCGCGGTTCAGCAGGCGCTGGGTGGCTGCGTCGAGGTCGGAGCCGAACTGCGCGAATGCGGCCATCTCGCGGTACTGCGCAAGCTCCAGCTTCACCGGGCCTGCCACCGATTTCATGGCCGATGTCTGCGCGGCCGAACCCACCCGGCTGACCGACAGGCCGGTGTTCACGGCCGGGCGGACGCCCTGATAGAAAAGTTCGGTCTCGAGGAAGATCTGTCCGTCGGTGATCGAGATGACGTTGGTCGGGATGTAGGCCGACACATCGCCTGCCTGGGTCTCGATGATGGGCAGTGCGGTCAGCGAACCCGAGCCATGCTCCTCGTTCATCTTGGCCGCGCGCTCCAGCAGGCGCGAGTGCAGGTAGAACACATCGCCCGGATAGGCCTCGCGGCCCGGCGGGCGGCGCAGCAGCAGCGACATCTGGCGATAGGCGACCGCCTGCTTGGAGAGGTCATCATAGATGATCAGCGCATGCCGCCCGTTGTCACGGAAATTTTCGGCCATGGCGGTGGCCGAATAAGGTGCCAGATACTGCATCGGCGCCGAGTCCGAGGCGGTCGCGGCCACGACGATCGTATAGGCCAGAGCGCCCGATTCCTCGAGTTTCTTGACCAGCTGGGCCACGGTGGAGCGCTTCTGCCCGATGGCGACGTAGACACAATAGAGCTTCTTGCTCTCGTCGTCTCCGGCGGCCTCGTTGTAGACCTTCTGGTTGAGGATCGTGTCGAGGGCCACGGCGGTCTTGCCGGTCTGGCGGTCGCCGATGATCAGCTCGCGCTGGCCGCGACCGATGGGGATCATGGCATCCACCGATTTCAGGCCCGTGGCCATCGGCTCGTGGACCGAGCGGCGGGGGATGATGCCGGGGGCCTTGACGTCCGCCACGCTGCGGGAATCGGCCTTGATGGGGCCCTTGCCGTCGATCGGGTTGCCCAGCGCATCGACCCCCCGGCCGAGCAGCGCATCGCCCACAGGCACGTCCACGATGGACTTGGTGCGCTTGACGGTATCACCTTCGCGGATGCTGCGGTCGTCGCCGAAGATCACGCAGCCGACATTGTCGGTCTCGAGGTTCAGAGCCATCCCCATCACATCTCCGGGGAACGACACCATTTCGCCCGCCTGGATGTTGTCGAGCACGTGAACACGCGCGATGCCGTCGCCCACAGAAAGCACCCGACCGATCTCGGCCACCTCGGCATCCTGCCCGAAGTTCTTGATCTGCTCCTTGAGGATCGCCGAGATTTCTGCTGCCTGGATAGCCATCATCCGACCTCTTTCATTACATGTCTCAGGGGGGCGAGGCGCGCGGCGATCGAACTGTCGATCATCTTCGAACCCACCTTGACGACCAACCCGCCGATGAGTGCCTCATCCACGGTCAGGTCAATGTTCACGTCCTTGCCCACGGCCGCCTTGAGCGCGCGGGCAAGCTTTTCCTGCTGCGTCTTGGTCAGCGGGCGGGCGGCCCGGACCTCGGCGGTGATTTCGCCGCGATGGGCGGCGATGCGCTCCAGCACCCGGGCGGCCAGATGCGGCAGCACGAACAGCCGCCGGTTGCGTGCCATCAGTGCCAGCGTGTTGCGCGCAAGCTCCGACAGGCCCATCTTTGCGGCTATGGCCCCGATCGCCGCCCCCTGCACCTCGCGGGAGTGGACGGGCGAGACGATCAGGTCGCGCAGGTCGGCACTTTCGGCCAGCGCGGCGCGCAGCGCATTCATGTCGGTATCGAGCTGGTCGAGCGCATCAGCCTCAAGCGCCAGTTCGAAGAGGGCAGTCGCGTAGCGGGACGCGATGCCGGAAGATATCGAGGCGTTCTTGGACACGATCACCCTTCCGATTGTTGCGTGGCCCTGCACTGCGGCCACCGCATGCGACTTGCCGCGGCCCCGGGCAGGGGCCCCGGCGAATTTGGCCGGGTGATAGCAAACGCTTTCCCGGGTGGCAACCGCCGAGCACGGCCCGGGCAGATGCGGAAATCCCATGATTATGCATTGGAGAACAAGTAGTTGCCGCGAAATCGTGCATTTGCGCCGGAAAAGCGCGCCTTTGGAACGCCCGTGCTTTCGCATTTGCAGCAAGGATTCGCAGCCGGGGGCCGCGGTTCACGCTCCGCGGGCACGGCCCGGAGTGGGTTTGGGGGCCTCGCCCGCAATGCCTTCCAGCGCCTCCAGCGGGCGCAGGACAGCCTCCGGCAGGCCGCGCGGGCGGTGTGGCTGGGTGCGCTTGGCGGCCTCCACCAGCAGAACCCCTGCGGCAAGTCCCCAGGGCAGGTGCCGCCCGACCCGCTCCCATGCGGGGGCCGTCCGCATCCAGAACGGGGCGGCATTGGGCGGGGCGAACAGCGCGCCCACGTGGCGCGTGGTCTCGAACTGGCTTGCCTCCAGCAGGCCTTCCAGCTGGCCCATGCTGTAGGGCCGCCCGTTCCCGAAAGGCGTTGCATCGCGCCGCGCCCAGAGGCCCGAGCGGTTCGGAACGACGAACAGCGCCCGCCCCCCCGGCGCCAGCACCCGCCAGCATTCTTCCAGCAGGCGGGTGGGGTTCTCGCAGGTCTCGAGTCCGTGCAGCACGACAAGGCGGTCCACCAGCCCGTCGGGCAGCGGCCACAACGTTTCCTCGCACAGGACGGAATGGTTGGGCATTTCACCCGGCCAGGGCATCACGCCCTGCTGGTCGGGCATCAGGGCGATGACGCGCCGCGCCCTTGTCAGGAAGGGCCGCAGCAGGGGCGCGGCAAAGCCGAAGCCCGCCACCGTCTGTCCGCGCACCGCCGGGGCCGGCCACAGCCGCTCCACCTCGCCCCGGACCGAACGCTGCACGAAACGGCCCAGCCGCGTCGTGTAGTAGAAGCTTCGCAGTTCGAGCACGTCGAGATGCATGCACCCTCTCGCAACGGTGCGCCGAGGCGCAGGGTCCGGCCGACACCGGATTCGCGGATCGATCCTAGCCCCAAGCGGGCCGCGCGTGAATCCCTCCCGGGTTGCATGAATGCACATGGGCCCCATACTGGTACCACAACAGCAACCACCGGAGGTGCCCATGCCGCTCGTGATCGAGGTCGTCCCCTGCCGCACCGACAACCACGGCTTTCTGGCCCATGACGCAGGAACCGGCGCGACCGCCGCGATTGACGCGCCCGAGGCCGGCCCGCTGATCGACCGTCTGCGTCTGCGCGGCTGGCAGTTGAGCGACGTCCTGCTGACCCACCACCACGGCGATCATGTCGAAGGGGTGGCCGAGCTGCGCGCTGCCTTTCGCGGACTGCGGGTGACGGGCCACGCCGCCGACGCGCACCGCCTGCCGCCGCTCGACCGCGCGGTGGGCCCGGGAGATGCCGTGCAGATCGGCAGCGTCTCGGGCGAGGTGATCGACGTGTCGGGCCATACGCTGGGCCATATCGCCTATCACTTCGGCGCGGCAGACGCGGCGTTCACCGGCGACAGCCTGATGGCGCTGGGCTGCGGGCGCCTGTTCGAGGGGACGGCGCCCGAAATGTGGGCAAGCCTGACGCGGCTCATGGCGCTGCCCGATACCACCCGGGTCTACTCGGGCCATGACTACATCGCGGGCAACGCCGCCTTCGCCGAGAGCGTGGAGCCCGCCAACCCCCATCTCGCCGCCCGGATTGACGCCGCCCGACGTGCGCCCGAGGGCGTGCATGTCACCCTTGGCGAGGAGCGGGCCGCGAACCCCTTCCTGCGCGCGGGCCTGCCCGCGATGAAGGCTGCGCTGGGCATGGAGGGCGCCACCGACGAAGACGTCTTTGCCGAGTTGCGCCGCCGCAAGGATCGCTTCTGAGGCGCATGCGCGTCACTTCCGCACAGCGGGGGGGCAGATTGCGCATCGCGCCGCCTGTGGAAACCGGATGTGAAGAAAAAGGACTTGAAGGATGGGGAAATAAGCCGAAGTCTGTAGGTATGGAACCGCGGGCGGCACTCGGCCCAGCCGAGCTTGCCCCCAAACCGAAGGAGTGCAGGGCGTGCCATCGTTCACAACAACACTGGAAACCGCCATCCATGCCGCACTCGCCCATGCGAATGCCCGAAGGCATGAGCTTGCCACGCTGGAGCATCTGCTGCTGGCGCTTGTAGACGAGCCCGACGCCGCGCGCGTCATGAAGGCCTGCGGCGTCGATGTGGAGTCGCTGCGCAAGACGCTGACAGACTTCATCGACGACGACCTTTCCACCCTCACCTCCGAGACCGACGGCTCTGCCGCCGCGCCCACCACCGCCTTTCAGCGGGTGATCCAGCGTGCGGCAATCCATGTGCAATCGTCGGGCCGCAACGAGGTGACGGGTGCCAACGTGCTGGTCGCCATCTTCGCCGAGCGCGAGAGCAACGCCGCCTATTTCCTCCAGGAGCAGGAGATGACCCGCTATGACGCGGTGAACTTCATCGCCCATGGCGTCGCCAAGGACCCCTCCTTCTCGGAGGCGCGACCGGTCAGCGGCGCCCCCGCCCCCGAGGAGGAAGCCGCCCAGACCCACGCAGCCGAGGGCGACGGCAAGGAAAGCGCGCTGTCAAAGTTCTGCGTGGACCTGAACGCCAAGTCCCGCAAGGGCGATGTCGATCCGCTGATCGGCCGCGACCATGAGGTGGAGCGCTGCATCCAGGTGCTGTGCCGTCGACGCAAGAACAACCCGCTGCTGGTCGGCGATCCCGGTGTCGGCAAGACCGCCATCGCCGAGGGGTTGGCCCACAAGATCGGCGGCGGCGAGACGCCTGCGGTGCTGGCCAAGTCCACAATCTTCTCGCTGGACATGGGCGCCTTGCTGGCAGGAACCCGCTATCGCGGCGATTTCGAGGAGAGGCTCAAGGCCGTGGTCAAGGAGCTGGAAGAACATCCCGATGCCATCCTGTTCATCGACGAGATCCACACCGTGATCGGCGCCGGTGCCACCAGTGGCGGGGCGATGGATGCCTCCAACCTGCTCAAGCCCGCGCTGCAGGGCGGCAAGCTGCGCTGCATGGGCTCCACCACCTACAAGGAGTTCCGCCAGCACTTCGAAAAGGATCGTGCCCTGTCGCGCCGTTTCCAGAAGATCGACGTGACCGAGCCGACGGTTGAGGATTCGATCAAGATCCTCAAGGGCCTGAAGCCCTATTTCGAGGAACATCACGATGTGCGCTACACCTCCGAGGCGATCAAGTCGGCGGTGGAGCTTTCGGCCCGCTACATCCACGACCGCAAGCTGCCCGACAAGGCCATCGACGTGATCGACGAGGCGGGGGCCGCACAGCACCTGCTGGCCGCAGCCAAGCGGCGCAAGACCATCGGCGCCCGGGAGATCGAGGCGATCGTCGCCAAGATCGCGCGCATCCCTCCCAAGAACGTCTCCAAGGGCGATGCCGAGGTCCTCAAGAACCTCGAGACCGATCTCAAGCGCGTGGTCTTCGGACAGGATGCCGCCATCGAGGCACTGGCATCCGCGATCAAGCTGGCCCGCGCCGGGTTGCGGGAGCCGGAAAAGCCCATCGGCAACTACCTCTTCGCGGGGCCGACCGGGGTGGGCAAGACCGAGGTCGCCAAGCAGCTCTCCCAGACCCTGGGCGTGGAACTGCTGCGCTTCGACATGTCCGAATACATGGAGAAGCACGCCGTTTCCCGCCTGATCGGCGCGCCCCCGGGCTATGTCGGCTTTGATCAGGGCGGGCTGCTGACCGATGGTGTGGACCAGCATCCCCATTGCGTTCTCCTGCTCGACGAAATGGAGAAGGCGCATCCGGATGTCTACAACATCCTGCTGCAGGTCATGGACCACGGCAAGCTGACCGACCACAACGGCCGGCAGGTGGATTTCCGCAATGTCGTCCTGATCATGACCTCGAACGCGGGTGCTGCAGAGCAGGCGAAAGCCGCCATCGGTTTCGGGCGCGACCGGCGCGAGGGCGAGGATACGGCGGCCATCGAGCGCACCTTCACGCCGGAGTTCCGCAACCGT
>JAFIEC010000404.1 GCA_020832725.1 Paracoccaceae bacterium
GGGCTGGGCGCTAAAGCCTGCGGCCGGCGCGGCGACCTCATCGGTATGGACCGGGTTCGTCTCGCCCGTGGCCGCGGCGAAGAGGCGCAGTCGCCCCCGCTCGATCTGCGCCTCGTGGGGCTCAAAGACATGCCCCACCCAATCCTCGAGGGGGCGGGTGGCGAGGGAAGGAGACAAGGCGGCACCTGCTTGATTGACTTACCAGTTTTTCCATTGATGCTATCGACGACCGCCCCCGTCAAGAGAGGCCCCCGTGACATCTGCCGGAAACAGACAGACCAGCCCCCACCTGGTGATCGCCCGCGCCAAAGGGGTGCTGGAGATCACCCTGAACCGTCCCGAAGCGGCGAACGCGCTTTCGCGGTCGATGCTGGAGGGGCTGCAAGCCGCGCTGGATGAGGCGGGGAGCGATGACGCGGTGCGCGCGGTCCTGCTCTCGGCGGAGGGGCAGATCTTCATGGCGGGCGGCGATCTGGAGGTGCTGGAAGACATTGCCGCCGCAGCCCGCTCGGGCGCGCCGGAACCGGGCCGCCAGGAGGTCGAGGCCGCCAACGCGCTGACAAGGACGATACTGGCGCTGCCCAAACCCGTGATCGCCGCCGTCTCCGGCGATGCTGCGGGCTTTGGCATGTCGCTGGTCCTGGCTGCCGATTATGCGCTGATGGCCAGAGAGGCGCGGCTGCACATCGCCTATACCCGCCTCGGAGCCACATGCGACGGAGGAATGAGCCACCTTCTGGTGCGCCGGCTGGGGCCACGCGCCGCCTTTGCGACCGTGCTGGAGGGGCGGGTGGACGCTGACCGGGCTCATGCGCTTGGCCTTGTCCACGCGCTTGCGCCGGGGGCTGACCTGCGCGCGCAGGCCCGCGCCTTTGCCGAAGCGGCGGCACGGGGGCCGACCCGGGCGCTTGGGGCCTTCAAGGCCCTGCTGCAGGAGGCCGCGCTCAACCCGCTCGAGGACCAGTTCGAGGCCGAGGCGCAGGCCTTTGCCCGCACCGCCGCCATGGCGGATTTCGCCGAAGGGGTGGCGGCCGTACGGGAGCGGCGCCCGGCGCGGTTCAACGGGCGCTGAGCCTCAGCCCACCTGGCGGCCCTGCCCGGCCCAGGCAGCGCGGCGCAGTTCAGCCTTGGCGACCTTGCCCGCCCCCGTCAGTGGCAGCGGCCCCTCGGAAAAGGCGATACTGCGCGGGCATTTGAAACCGCCCAGCCGACTGCGGGCAAAGGCCCCGATCTCTGCGGCCAGCGCGTCGGCGGGTGGGTGTTCGGGCCGCAGCTCCACCACCGCATGCACCCGCTCGCCCCAGCGCGGATCGGGAAGGCCGATCACAGCGACCCGGGCAACCGCCGGATGGGCGGCAAGGATGTTCTCCACCTCGGTGGAATAGACATTCTCGCCGCCCGTCACGATCATGTCCTTGAGGCGGTCCACCAGATGCAGCCGCCCTCGCCCGTCGAGAAAGCCCACATCACCCGTCCGCACAAAGCCGCCGGGGGCCAGGGCGGCCTGCGTCGCCTCCGGATCGTCGCGATAGCCCAGCATGGCCGTCGGCCCGCGCGCCCAGACCTCTCCGGGGGTGCCGGTCGGGCATTCGCGCCCCGCTGCATCGACAATGCGCAGCTCGTGGCCCGGCGTCGGATAGCCCGCAGCGCCAAGCGCCTCCGTGTCCTCTCCGGCAAGGGCGCGGCGGTGGTCCTCGGCAGGCAGGATCGCAAGCGGGCAGATCTCGGTCTGGCCATAGGCCTGGATCAGGTCGACCCCGGGCCAGGCGGCATCGATCCGCCGCAACAGCGCGGGCGAGATCGGCGACGCCCCATAGAAGATGCGCCGCAGGCCCTGCATCCGCTTTGGCTGCGCACCGGGCGCATCCAGCACCATCGCCATCATCGTCGGCGTCAGGAACACCAGGCTCGCGCGGTGCCCGGCGATGGCGCGCGGGGTCTCCTGCGGGTCGAAACGGGGCACGACAACGCCCCCCGCCCCCGCCACCATCGCGCAGAAGGCAAGGGCCAGCCCGCCGATGTGAAAGAAGGGCGCGGTAAAGCAGCATATGTCACGGGGGCCAAGCGACAGCGCCTCCACCCCGATGCGGGCATTGCCGAGAAGGGCCGCCGCCGACAGGTCCACCCCCCGCGGCAGCCCGGTCGTGCCGCCGGTAAACAGGGTCAGCACGGCGCCGCCTGCAGCGACCTCGCGGGACGGCACCGGCGGCACCTGTTCCAGCGCGCCCCAACCGTCGGGCGCGTCGAGCCGCATGCGCCGTCCCGGCCAGCCCGCCGCGCGCCCGTCGTTGGCAGCATCCGTCAGCAGCAGATCCGGGCCACCGCGCATCAGCAGGGCCTCGATCTCGGGATCGCCCAGCCGGTGATTGAGCGGCATTGCCCGTCCACCGGCATGGATCGCGGCCAGCACTGCCACCAGATAATCGAGGGAGTTCTCGGCAAGCAGCGCGACGACCGGCGCCGGGCCCAATTCCTCAAGAAGCCCCGCCGCGCCGCGCGCCACGCGATCGGCCAGATCCCGCCATCCCGATGCCTGCCCGTCTGGCGTGCGCAGAGCCTCGCCACCCAGCCCGGCCGCACGGGCCAGCGCATCGGTCACCTGCATGTCGGTCCTCCCCCGGCGGCGCGGCCCCTTCCGGCCCCACCCGTCGCGCCGAAATTAATTGCCCTATTGATTTTATACAAGTGCTCGCCTAGCGTCGCCACGGGCAACAGACGTGCGGACCGCGCACGCGGGCCCGGATCCGGCGTGTCGACCGCCGCCGCGGGGGCGCGCCTTCAAAAGGGAGGTTCCTGTCATGACGTTTCCTGTGGCCCGCATTCGTGCCTCTACCCTGGCTGCCGCGCTTGTCCTGGGCGCGGGGCCGCTTGCTGCCGACACCGTCACCCTGCGCGTGGCCAGTTTCTCGCCTGCGGGCAGTTTCTTCAACAGTCAGGTGCTCGAGCCGTTCCTCGATCGCGTCGTTGCCGACAGCGAGGGCACGCTGGCCTATCAGATGTTCCCCGGGGGCACGCTGGGCCGTGGAGCGCCAGCGCAGATGAAGCTGGTGGCAGACGGGGTGGCCGACATGGCCTTTGTCGTGCCCGCCTATACCCCCGGCAGCTTTGACCGCTATGGCATTTCCGAGATCCCGGGAGCGGCCTCCACGGGGGTCGAATCCTCGGTGGGATTGTGGCGCGCCTGGGAGCAGGGCCTGCTCGAGGTGCCCGAGGGCGTCGAGGTGATCGGCCTCACCTCCAGCGGACCGAACCAGATCCACTTCTCCGGGCCCGTCGCCAATCTGGATGGGCTGGCAGGCAAGCGGGTGCGCGCGGCAGGCGCCGCGCAGATCTCGGCGCTGACCGCGCTGGGGGCGGTGCCCGTCTCGAACCTCTCGGCCGGCGAGGTGGCCGAAGCGGTCAGCCGCGGTGTCGTCGACGGCACGCTGATGGACTGGACCGCGATTCGCTCGTTCCGGGTGGACCAGGTGGTAAGCCATCACGTGGAAATCGGCATGGGCACGATCGCGCTGATGCTGCCGATGAACGCCGCCACCTGGGCGGGCCTGCCGGCACCCGCGCGCGCCGCCTTCGAGAAGCACATGGGAGAAGCTTTTGCACGGGCCGCGGGTGCTGCCTTCGACGCAAGCGAGACGGCACGCCGGGCCGATGCTCTGGCCCGGGACGGGGCAACCCTGATGGAGCTGACCGCCGAGGAAGAGGCCCGCATCGACGACGCCTTTGCCCGCGTGGCGGAGGAATGGGTCGGCGGTGACGCCGGCAAGCAAGCGGCGCTCGACTCGTTCAACGCCACGGTGGCCAGCATCCGTGCCGGCAACTGAGCCGCCACTGGCGCGGATCAGGGCGGCGGGGTCGGCTGTTACCGGCACCGCCGCAGCCCTTGGCATGGCCGCTCTTCTGGCCAATGTCGCGCTGGTCTGCGCCGACGTGATCGGGCGCGCGGTGTTCCGCGCGCCCCTTGTCTGGGCAGGCGACATCAACCAGCTGTTGCTGCCCTTCGCGCTGGGTGTGATGGTGCCGGTGGCGGTGATGCGGGGGAACATGCTCGCGATCCGCTTTCTCGGACAGGCCCTGCCGCGCATGGCCTGCATCGCCCTCGATGCGCTGGGCCGGCTTGTAACGCTCACCCTGCTCGCGCTCATCGCGTGGAAACTGCACGAATACGCCGGAGAGCTGGCGCGCGGCACGCGCTCCACCATCATCCTGCGGATCGAGATAGCCCCGCTCTGGTATGGGATCGCGGCGGGTTTCGCCCTCTCCGTTCCGGGCATCTTCCTGACGCCTCTGGGCACCTCCACCTCTGGCGCGGATTGAGGGCGACGATGGTCGAGCAACCCCTGTTGTGGTTCTTCGGCGGGATGGCGGGCCTGTTCGCCATGATCCTGCTGCATGTGCCCATCGGCGTGGCGATGGCCGTGACGGGCGTTGTCGGTGTGGGGCTGATCATCGGTTTCGGCCCCGCCCTGTCGCTGCTGGCGGTCGAGCCGGCCTCGGCCCTGACCAGCAGCGATCTGGCCACGATCCCGCTGTTTCTGCTCATGGGGACACTTGCGGCCGCCTCGGGGGTGGCGTCCGACATATACCGGGTGGCCACGGCCTTTACCGGCCACCGACCCGGCGGGCTTGCCATGGCGACGGTGGCGGGCAGCGCCGGATTCGGCGCGATCTGCGGCTCGTCGCTGGCGACCACCGCCACCATGGCCAAGGTCGCCCTGCCCGAGATGGAACGGCGCGGCTATTCCCGCAGCCTTTCGGCGGGCAGCATCGCTGCGGGGGGGAGCCTGGGCATCCTCATCCCGCCCAGCATCGTCATGGTGATCTATGCCGTGCTGACGGAGCAGTTCGTCCTCGACCTTTTCGTGGCCGGGATCGGGCCGGGCCTTCTGGCGGTTCTTGTCTATGTGATCGCCATCATGATCGTGGTGCGCCGGTCCCCCGAGGCGGCCCCTCGCGGGGAACGGATGGGCTGGGTCGCGCGGCTGGGCGCGTTGCGCCACGGCTGGCGGGCCGCCACGATCATCGGGCTGGTGACGGTGGGCATCTACTCGGGCATCTTCACGGTGATGGAGGCCGCCTCGATCGGGGTCGCCGTGACCTTCGCCTTCTGGATGGCAAGCCCGGGGCGCAGCCTGCGCCGCCTTGTCGGCATCCTGATCGAGACAGCCTCGACCGGGGGCATGATCCTGCTGATGGTCATCGGCGCCCATGTGCTGAGCTATTTCATCACCCTGACCAACGCGCCCAACGTGCTGGTGCAGGCGATCGGAGATTCAGGCCTGTCGCCCACGCTGATCATTCTCGCACTGCTGGTGATGTATATCGCGCTGGGCGCGGTCTTCGATGCGGTGGCATCGATGGTTCTCACGCTGCCCTTCGTCTTCCCGCTGGTGCTCAATCTTGGCTACGATCCCATCTGGTGGGGCATCGTGAACGTCATGATCATCGAAATCGCGTTGATCACGCCGCCCCTCGGGCTCAACGTGTTCATCATGAACGGGGTCGCCCCAACCTATTCGCTGCGGGTGATCTACCGTGGTATCCTGCCGTTTCTTGCGGCGGATATCGTGCGCATTCTGGCGGTCGTGGCATTTCCCGGGATCGTCCTGTTCCTGCCGGAGTTGCTGAGATGACCGCCGATACCCAGCCATCCCCAGAAAGCCCGCGCCGCCGCCGCATCGGACGGCCCCGGCGCGGGACCAATGGCGCGGGCGACATGCAATCGCGCGAGCGGCTGTTGTCGGTCGCGCTGCGGATCTTTGCCGAGAACGGCTATGACGCGGTCTCCACCAACGATATCGCCCGGGCGGCGGACCTGTCGCAATCCATGGTGCATTATCATTTCGGCTCCAAGGAACGCCTGTGGAAAGAGGCGATCCGGCATCTGATGCGCAGCCTTGGCGCCCGCTTTCCGCTTGCCGGGCTCGACCTGGCCGACCTCGACCCGCTGAGCCGGCTCAAGGTGATCACCCGGCGCTTCATCCTGATGAGCGCCCATGACCCCACCCTGTCGCAACTGATCGTCCACGAGGGCACCGCCCGGTCATCCCGGCTGCACTGGCTGGTAGAGACCTATGTCAGGCGCGGCTTTCGCGAGTTCGATGCGGCCCTCGAGGAGGCCATCGCCAGAGGCCAGGTCAAGCCGCTGCCAGTGGCCGACATGGCCAATGCCATCGTCTCGGCCAGCGCCTTCACCTTCAGCCTCAAGCCTCTGGTGGCCGAGGTCTACGGGATCGATCTGGACGACCCGGCGCTGATCGACCGGATGGGAGATACCGTGATCGAAATGATCTTCTCGGGCATCGTCGCCCAGCCCGGGACGAATAATTGATTGACCTATTGATTTAACCGTCGATATGATTGGCATGCGCGCCGAATTGCCGCCGCTCACGACCTGATGCGCGCCCGCAGACCCGGGGAGGGGGGAATGCACCTGACAGATGCGCTTGTCCGCAATGCTGCGGAACGGGCGGATGCCCCCGCGATACGCGACGCGCAGGACGAAAGCTGGGCGGATTTCACCGACAGCGTCGCCCGCCTTGCCACGCGCCTTGCAGACAGGGGCATCGCGCCGGGCGACCGCGTGGCGATCCTGGCCGCGAACACGCCCGACAATCTGCGCCTGCTGTCGGCGCTGCATTGGGCTGCGGCGGTTCCGGTGCCGCTGAACACGCGCTATGCCCCGCCCGAGATGGCCGATGTGCTGGCCCGGGCGGATGTGGCCCTGCTGGTCCATGACACGTCCCATGCCGCGCAGGTATCAGCCCTGCCGCCCGGGGCAGGCCCGGCCCTGGCCGCACTCGAGGACTTGACGGACGACCTGACCGCCGTGGCGGCCAGCCCGCGCGCGCCCGGCCAACCGGGCGATCTCGCGGGCATCTACTTCACCGGCGGGACCACCGGCGCGCCCAAGGGCGTGCTGCTGACCCAAGCGGCCGTCATGCACCAGAACGCGGTGCTCAAGCAGGCCTGCGGGTTCGATGCAGAGGCGACATATCTGCACGCGGCACCGCTGTTTCACCTTGCCGATTGCGGGCTGAGCCACGCCACCAGCGCAGGCGGCGGCGCGCATGCCTTTCTGCCCGCCTTCACGCCCGAGGCCGTGCCCGGCCTGATCGCGGCGCGCGGGGTCACGCATCTGAACATGGTGCCGACCATGCTGGCACGCCTGCTCGATGCGGCGGGCGGGGCGCATCCCGCCTTTGGACGGGTGCGCAGCATCACCTATGGCGGCGCGCCCATCGGCCAGGACCTGCTGATCCGCGTCAGGGCGGCCTTTCCCGGCGCGCGGATGCAGCAGATCTATGGCCAGACGGAATTGTGCGGCCCCTGCCTGATCCTTCCGCCCGAACGCCATGTGACGGCGGGCCCGCTGGCCGGCAAGCTCTCCTCGGCGGGCCTCCCCGTCGCCACCTGCGAGGTGATGCTGTCCGATGCGGCAGGACAGCCCGTGCCGCAGGGACAGCCCGGAGAGATCCGGGTCCGCTCGATCGCGGCGATGGCGGGCTACTGGGGCGCACCGAAGGCTGGCGCGGCGGCCCTGTCGGGCGGCTGGCTGCGCACCGGCGATGTCGGCGTGGCCGATGCCGACGGCTTCATCACCATCGTCGACCGGATCAAGGACATGATCGTCACGGGTGGCGAGAACGTCTTTTCCGGCGAGGTGGAGGCCGCGATCCTCACCCATCCGGGCGTGGCGGAATGCGCCGTCATCGGCCTGCCGGACCGGGATTATGGCGAGCGGGTGCATGCCGTCGTCGTGTCCCATCCGGGCAGTGACCCGCTCAGCCTCGAGACGCTGCGCGCCTATCTGCGTGCGCGCATCGCAGGATACAAGGCTCCTCGCAGCCTGTCGCTGCGCCGCACACCCCTGCCGCTGTCCGCATTGGGCAAGGTGCAAAAGAACGTCCTGCGCGCGCAGGCCCTGGCCGCCATCGCCCAACCGGAGACCGCATCTTGAACCGTCCCGAGAGACCCCCCGCCCCGGGCCCGCTCGCCTTGCCGCGACCGATCTTCGAGGAGGAGCACATCCTGTTCCGGGAAGCGGCCCGCCGTTTCGTCGAGGCCGAGATCGTACCCCATCACGCGGCGTGGGAAGATGCGGGCGTCGTCCCGCGCGAGATCTGGCTGCGCGCCGGAGAGGCGGGGCTTCTGTGCCCGACCGTGCCCGAGGAATGGGGCGGGCCGGGGGCGGATTTCCTATGTGCCGCCATCGCCATAGAGGAGGTGGCGCGGGTCGGTGCCTCGGGCCCCGGCTTCTGGATCCATTCCGAGATGGTCGCCCCCTACCTGACCCGCTTCGGCAGTGAGGCGCAAAAGGCCCGCTGGTTGCCTGCCTTCGTGCGTGGCGAGGCCATCGGTGCCGTTGCCATGTCCGAGCCCGGCGCAGGCAGCGACTTGCGCGGCATCCGTACCCGGGCCTCGCGGCACGGATCGGGATGGCGGCTGAGCGGGCAGAAGGTCTTCATCTCCAACGGGCAACTGGCCGATCTGGTGGTGGTCGCGGCCCAGACCGGCAACGGGGCTGGCATCTCCCTGTTCCTGGTGCCGGGCGATGCCCCCGGCTTTCAGCGTGGCCGCAACCTGCGCAAGCTGGGCGGCCATGCGCAGGATACGTCAGAGCTGTTCTTTGATGAGGTGGAACTGGGCCCCGACGCACTTCTGGGCGAGGAGGGCGGGGGTTTCTCCATGCTCATGGCCGGCCTCGCGCGGGAACGGCTGGCCATCGCCGTCTCGTGTCAGGCCAAGGCCGAGGCGGTGCTGGAGATCAGCCTGGACTACGCGCGGGAGCGAGAGATGTTCGGCCAGCGTCTGGGCGATCTGCAGGCTGCGCGGCACCGGCTTGCGCTGATGCAGACAGAGGTGCTTCAGGGCCGCGCCTTTGTGGACAGCCTGCTCGCACTCCATCTGCAGGGCGCGCTCGATGCCACGATGGCGGCGGCGGCGAAATACGCGCTGACCGAGATGTTGGGGCGGGTGGCCGATGCCGGGCTGCAACTGCATGGCGGCTGGGGCTACATGACCGAATATCCCATCGCCCGTTTCTTTGCCGATGCCCGGGTAGAGCGGATCGCGGGCGGTGCCTCGGAGGTGATGCTGGACATCGTCGGCAAGGCCATGGTGGGCCGGCGATGAGCGAGGCCCTGATCTTTGATGCCGTGCGCACCCCGCGCGGACGCGGTCGGCCCGACGGGGCGCTGCACACCGCCTCGCCGCTGCACCTTGCCACGACCGTTCTTGACGCGCTGCGCAACCGCAATGCCTTCGATGCCGGTGCCGTCGAGGATGTGGTGATGGGCTGCGCAGAAACCGCCAATGACCAGGGTGCCAATATCGCGCGATCTGCAGCGCTGACGGCGGGTTATCCCGACAGCGTCGGCGGCTGTGTCGTCTCGCGCTTCTGCGGATCGGGGCTGGAGGCGGTGAACATGGCCGCAGCGCGCCTGATGGCGGGACAGGCCGACATGATGGTGGCAGGCGGCGTGGAGATGATGTCGCTGGTGCCGATGCTGTCCACCGGGGGGCCCATCGCCTCGGACACCGCGTTCAACACGATCTCGTGGCTGACGCCACAGGGCATTTCGGCCGATCTCATCGCCACGCTCGAAGGACATTCCCGCGCGCAGGTGGACGCCTTCGCCGCAGAAAGCCAGGTCCGGGCGGACGAGGCGATCAGGGCAGGCAGATTCGACGGCTCCCTTGTCCCCGTGCACGCGCCAGACGGTGCGATCCTGCTTGACCGGGAGGAATACCCCCGCCCCGGGACCACCGCGCAGACACTGGCGGGGCTGAAGCCCGCCTTTGCAGGCATGGGGGCGGCGGGCTTTGGCGAAACCGTCAAGCGGCGTTATCCGCAGGTGCACCGGCTGGAGCACGTGCATCACGCGGGCAATTCCTCGGGCATCGTCGATGGTGCTGCAGCCCTCCTGCTGGGCACGGAGGCCGCGGGCCGGGTGGCTGGCCTTCGGCCTCGGGGGCGCATCCTGTCCTTCGCGGCGATCGGGTCGGAGCCGTCGATCATGCTGACCGCCCCCGCCGAGGCATCGGCCCGTGCCCTGCGCCGGGCCGGGCTGGGCTTTGACGACATCGACCTGTTCGAGGTGAACGAGGCCTTTGCCAGCGTCGTGCTGTATTTCATGGACCGCACCGGCGTGCCCCATGACAAGGTGAACGTGAACGGCGGCGCCATCGCGCTGGGCCATCCCATCGGGGCCACAGGCGCGATCCTCGCGGGCACCCTGCTCGACGAGCTTGAGCGGCGCGAGGCCCGCTATGGCCTTGTCACCATGTGTGTGGGGCTGGGGATGGGCGTGGCAACCGTGATCGAGAGGCTGGCATGATCATCACCCCTTCCGAACTGGGCGGCGGTGTCCGCCTGCTGATGTGGGATGACCCGGATCGCCCCGTGAACGTCAAGTCCGCCCCGGCGGTCGCAGCCTTCATCGAGGCGGCCCGCGCGGCCATCGCCGACAAGGGCGTGGGTGCCGTCATCCTTGCCTCGGGCAAGCGCGACTTCGTGGTGGGCGGTGATCTGGAGGAGCTTGTCGCCACCCATACCCCCGAGGCCGCGGCGCGCCTGACCGAACCGATCCAGCAACTCTTCCGCGAGATGGAGACGGGCGGCACGCTTTTCGTCGCAGCCCTCGGCGGCAGCGCGCTGGGCGGGGGGCTGGAACTGGCCATGGCCTGCCACCGCCGGATCGCCGCCGATATTCCCGGGCTGCGGCTGGGCCAGCCCGAGGTGGGGCTGGGCCTGATCCCGGGTGCGGGCGGCACCCAGCGCCTGCCCCGGCTGATCGGGATCGAGGCCGCCGCCCGGATGTTGCTGGGTGGCAAGCCGGTGGGCGCGGAGGAGGCCCTGCGTCTGGGCCTTGTGGACGAGCTTTGCCCGCCGGATGAGCTGATCGACCGCGCCCGCGCCTGGATCGAGAGCGGGCCGGAGCCGGTGCAGCCCTGGGACAGGCGCGGCTTTCGGCTGCCGGGGTTCCAGCCGCAAGAGCCTGCCGGGCGGGCCTTCTTCTCGGGGCAATGGCCCCGGCTTCACGCGACGCCCGCTGGGTTGGAGGCCGCGCCCAACGCCATCCTGCACCTGCTCCACCATGGATGCGAGCGCACCATCGACCCGGCCCTGCGGCTGGAGCGTCAGCATTTCGCAGCCCTCGTGCCCAGCCGCGAGGTCAAGGGCCGCATCCGCACGCTGTTCTTCGGGGTCAACGCCGCGCGTGGCCTGAAGGACCGACCCGAGGGGCAACCGGACCGCACGCCCGCCCGGGTGGCGGTGCTGGGCGGTGGCCTGATGGGCGCGGGCATCGCCTTTGCACTGGCGCGCGCAGGCGCGCGGGTCGACCTTCTGGAGACCGGGCCCGAAGCCGCCGCAGCCGCCCGCACGCGCGTGGGCGCACTTGCCGAACGGGCGGTCTCCTCGGGGCGGATGGGGGCGGAGTCCGCCGGAGCCCTGATGGCCCGCATCACCGCCCATCACGAGGCCGCGCAGCTTGCCGGCGCCGACATGGCCATAGAGGCCGTGGTGGAGCGCGAAGCGGTGAAGGTGCCGCTTCTGGCCGAGGTAGCTACCGTTCTCGGGCCGGATGCGACGATCGCGTCCAATACCTCCACCATCCCGATCGGCCGCCTCGCCGATGCCTGCGCGGCACCCGACGCGGTGCTCGGCATGCATTTCTTCGCCCCTGCCGAGCGCATGCCCCTGCTGGAGATCATCACCACCGATCGCACGCGGCCTGCGGCACTCGCCGCCGCCCTGGATTGTGCGCGGCTTCTGGGCAAGACGCCCATCGTGGTGCGCGACGGGCTGGGTTTTTTCACCTCCCGGGTGGTCGCGGCCTATACCGCCGAGGCGCTGACCCTGCTGGCCGAAGGGGTGGCGCCCCAACGCATCGACAATGCCGCCCGCGCCGCAGGCATGCCGCTGGGCCCGCTGGCCATGGCCGACCTGACCGGCCTCGACACATTGTGCGACATCTTCGCAAGCCTCGGCTCGGCCGGGCCGCGCCCCGCCGACGCGGGCGCACGCGCGGTCGAGGTGCTGGAGCGTCTGGCCCGGGATGCGGGGCGCACGGGGCGGCGGGCGGGCGCGGGCATCTATGACCACGAGGGCCGCGAGACCAGTCTGTGGCCGGGGCTGGCGGATCTCTTCCCCACCTGCCCCACTCCACCGCCGCAAGAGACGATCATCGACAGGCTGCTGCTGGCCCAGGCCATCGAGGCGGCCCGCGCCCTGGAGGAAGGGATCATCGGCGCCGCGGTCGATGCCGATGTCGCCTCGGTCACGGGCTGGGGTTTTCCGGCCCGGCTGGGCGGAGTGCTGGGGCAGATCGACATGATGGGCGGCGATGCCGCGCGCGACCGCATCGCCGCCCTTGCTGCGGAATGCGGTGCCCGCTTTGCCCCGCCGCCCGGCATGGATGCCCGCCTGCGCAGGGGGCGGGGCTTTTTCGACTGATTGGGAGACGGGGATGACGATGCTCGATGTCGCGGCACTTGAGGCCATCCGGGGGGAGGTCTTTCCCCCCTGGGTGCAGGACCTTGGCTGGAGCGTCACCGCCTCTGGGCCCGAGGGGCGGCTGACCATCGCCTTGCCGCCCGAACCGCGCGCCGCGCGTATGGATGGCGCGCTCTCGGGGCAGGCCATGGCCGCGGTCGCGGATTCTGCGGGCGTGCTGGCTCTGGCCTCCGCGCTGGGCGGGTTTCGGCCCGTGGCCACGATCCAGATGGATGTGAAATACCTCAAGCCCGCCCGCGCCGAACCCCTGACCGTCACCACCGAGATCCTGCGGCTGGGCCGGACCACCGCCTTTGTGGAGGTGCGTTTGCTGAATGCCTCCGGGGCGGCGGTGGCCGTTGCGACCCTGGCCTATGCGGTTCCGCAATGACCGGGCGCGCCCTCATCGCCGGGGCCGGCCTGGGCGGTCTGACCGCGGCCCTTTGCCTGCGCCGGGCCGGCTGGGACGTGGAGGTGCTGGAGCGCGCACCCGCCATCGGCGAGGTGGGTGCCGGCATCCAGATCAGCCCCAACGCCGTCAAGGTGCTCCGCGCGCTGGGCCTGGAGGAGGGGTTGCGCGCCATCGCGGTGGAACCCGCCCATTTTCACGGGATGGACTGGAAGAGCGGCCGACGCCTCTATCGCACGCCTATCGCACCCGGCTTCGAAGAGCGCTTTGGCGCGGGCTATTTCCATGTGCATCGGGCCGACCTGCATGCGCTGCTTGCCGATGCGCTTCCGCACAACTGCATCAGGACGGGTGTTGCGGTCACGGCCGCGCGGACCGAGGGTGCGGAGGCGGTTCTGGAAACGGATTCAGGCCCCCGCCGCGCCGATGTCGCGATTGGCGCGGATGGCATCCACTCGGCGGTTCGGGCAAGCCTCTTCGGGCCCGAGAACCCGCGCTTCACCGGCAACATCGCATTCCGCTTCACCGTCGATCCGGCCCGCCTGCAGCACGCGCTTCCCCGGGATGCGATGAACCTGCTTGGCCCTGCGGGCCATGTGGTGCTCTACTACCTTCGCGGCGGGGCGCTTCTGAATGTGGTCGCCGTCCACGAGACCCGGTCATGGGAAGAGGAAAGCTGGTCCACCCCCGCCAGCCGCGAAGAGGTGGCCGCCGCCTTTCCCGGATGGGCCCCTTTGGTGCAGGACCTGATCGCCGCCTCCGAGGAGCGGTTCAAATGGTCCCTGAATGATCGCGACCCGCTGGAACGCTGGAGCGCGGGGCGCATCACGCTGCTGGGCGACGCGGCGCATCCGATGCTGCCATTCCTTGCGCAGGGGGCGGCCATGGCCATCGAGGACGGCATCGTTCTGGCCAATTGCCTTGCCGCAGCGGGGCGCGACGAGGCCGAGGCCGCGCTGAGCCGCTATGAGGCGCTGCGCAAACCCCGCACGTCGCGGGTGCAGCTGGGCGCACGCGCGAGGGCCGCGTCGATGCACCTGCGCTCGCCCTGGGCACGGTTGCGGCGCAACCTGGGCTATGCCTGGGGGAACCTGGTGGCCCGGGGCCGCACCAAGCACGCGGGCGAGTGGATCTATGCCCATGACCCTGTCGCCGAGGGAAAGGCCCCGCCCACCCCACCGCCGGGTGAGGGTGAAGCGGCGCGGGGTGCGGCCTGAGCGGCCATACGAGCCGGGCCCTCAGCCCTGGACAAAGCTGCGGATCGTCGAGAGCGCGCCGTCGAGAGCCTTGCCTTTCTCGTCGGCCAGGGCCGCCTCGCGCAGGCGCCGGGCCCAGTCGGCCGCATCCTCGCGTCCGGCGACCAGCGCGATCCCCTCCATCACCCCGTCGAACTTGGACAGGCCGCGCGCATGGGTGTCGGAATAGCCCTTGACCAACCGGCGCGCGCGCAGCGTCTCGACGCCCAGCGCATAGTCGCGCGCGGCATGGTCAAGGGCCGCCGCCAGCCATGCCTCCAGATGCGCCCGCTCGATCTTGTGGCGCAGGCTGCGCCGCCGCCACCAGCGCAGACCGCCCAGAAGGTAGAGCTGCAGGAAATGCAGCAGGCTGTCGCTGCGCAGGCGGCGTCCCTTGTTCACGCGCCGGTCGATCCAGCCCATCAGCCGAGGGCGCGCCTCGATCCATGCGCCGAGGCCCGCAGGAAAGAGGCTGACCACCTCCTGCGCGCGCGGGTGGGTGAACTCGGTCAGTTGCAAGACGTGATCCTCGCCCACGCCCATCTCGGCGCGGATACGGGCAAGCCGTGCCGGCCGGGTCTTGCGATCGGCCACGCGGATGATGTCGTCATAGGCCATGGCGTTGGCGATATACTTGGCGGCCTCGCGGCTCAGCTCATGGCCACGCGCGGCCTTGTCCATGGCCACGGCCCGCTCCAGCAGGTCGAGGTATTCCGCGCCATAGGCGATGTCCTGGAAATCCACGACCTTGCGCAGTCCGGCCCGAGCCATCTCCTGGACGGGGTCGGGCAGGGCGGCGACACGGGCCATCAGCGGCTGCCATTGCGCGACAAGGCGGGGTGCGCCCGCCGGTGCCATTGCTGTTGTTGCGGGCGACGGGGCGGGCTTCACCTCGGGCGGGGTGCCCGCCGCATCAAAGCCCCGGGCAAAGGCGCGCAGGCTGGCCTCGACCCCACGGCCCGAGGCGCGGATCGCCTCTTCGTAGGTTTCCCGCGAAAACGGCAACGCGCCAGAGCCGGCCAGCGCGCCCAGCAGGCTTGCCGAGATCACCGAGCCCGCCTCCACCGCCATGCGCTCCAGATCGAACATGATCAGCCGCCGCGCCGCGACCTCGGCTGCGGCCCGCACCTCCTCGGACGAGGCGATCCCGTCGCCCGGGGCCATCTTCTCGCTGACCGCAAGGGCGCGATGGGTGGAGGCGATCAGGGTCGTCCGGTCGGGAGTGACGAAGCCGCGCATGATCGCCCGGCCCGCCTCCATCATCTCGGCGGCCACCAGCACATCGACGTCACCCCCGGCAGGCGCCAGCGAAAAGACGGGCATGCCCCCTTCGGGGCGGGCCATCTCGAGGTAGTAGATGGTGGCCCCGGTCCGCTGCGCAACACCGGCAACGGAGGTTGCCTGCACCGCATAGCCGCTGCGCCGGGCGACGTCTTCCAGCCAGTTTGTCAGCACACCGCCGCCCTGGCCGCCCACGGCCATGATGGCGACCTTCAGCACCCCCTCCAGCCGCGGATCGCGGGCGCGGGGGGCGAATTCGGACAGGGGCTGATTCATTCTGCGGCCACTCCCTGCATCGGTTCGAACTCAAGGCGGTTGCGCGCGCGCCGTGCCTGCAGCCAGCCGATAACACGGGCACGCAGGGCCGCGACCCGCCGCTCCCACGGGCCGGGGTTGTGCACCACATCGGCGCGATAGAATGACGGGCACAGGATGGCGGCGTCAGCCACCTCTCCGCAATTGCCGCAGCCCACGCAGGTCTGGTCGATCGAGGCCACGGGGTCGTCGCGCAGCGGATCGTCCAGCCGCTTGAGACTGAGCGACGGGCAACCCGAAAGCCGGATGCAGGCATGATCACCCGTGCAGATATCCTCGTCCACGCCAAAGCGCGGCTTCTCCACGCGCCGACCCTCGCGGATGGCCTTGGCAGCCAGCGGCTTTTCGCGGCGCTGGCGGTTGAGCATGCATTCCGAAGAGGCCACGATCACCTTGGGCCCCTTGAAGTCGGTGGTCAGCGCCTCGCGCAGCACCTCGCGCATCTTGCCCACGTCATAGGTATTGTCGATCTGGCGCACCCATTCCACCCCCACGCCCTTGAGCGCCTTGGAGATCGGGTTGTTCGTGGCCTTGGTATCGTTGCTTGCGCGCGAGGACATGATGTCCTGTCCGCCGGTGGCGGCGGAATAGTAATTGTCCACCACCATGACGACACCGTCGGACTTGTTGAAGACCATGTTTCCGATCGAGCTGGACAAGCCGTTGTGCCAGAACCCGCCATCGCCAAGCACCGAGATGGGGCGTTTCTCGCCGCCTCCGTCAAAGGCGGCATTGGACGCCGGGCCAAGGCCATAGCCCATGGTCGCCCCGCCGATGTTGAAGGGCGGCAGCGAGCCGAACAGGTGACAGCCGATGTCCGCGGCGACCTGATGCTCGCCCAGTTCCTCCTGAACCAGTTTCATCGCGGCAAAGATCGGCCGCTCGGGGCAACCGGTGCAGAATCCGGGCGGGCGCACCGGCACGGTCTCGGACAGGTCGGGAATGGCGGGCAGATCGGGCCGGTTGGGCGCGCGCACCAGATCGGGCAGCAGGTCGGGCGCGGCACCGCGCAGAAATGATTCCAGCCCGTCCATCAGGACCTGGCCGGTGTATTCGCCGGCCATCGGCAGGATATCCTTGCCATGCAGCGCCACCCGCGCCCCGGCGCGATAAAGCATCGAGGACAGGTGCTGCTCGATGAATTCGGGCTGGCCCTCCTCGACCACAAGGACGGCCTCCTTGCCCTCGCAGAAATCGAGCATCTGGTCACGCAGCACCGGATAGGTGACATTGAGCACGAACAGCGGCACCTCGGTCTCGCCGTTGACATCGGCAAGGCCCAGACGCTGCAGGGCACGGATCACGCCGTTGTACATGCCGCCCTGGCAGATGATGCCGACCCGGCCCGTCTTGGGGCCGAAATGCTCGTTCAGGCCGTGCTTGCGGATGTACGCCTCGGCGGCGGGCCAGCGGTTCTCGATCTTGTCCTTTTACTGAACATAGGACATCGGCGGCAGCACCACGCGCGAGACATCGCGGCGCGGGTTGGCCAGCGCGTCGCGCACCGTCAGGTCGGGGCGGCGGTTGTCGGATGCGGTGAAGCTGCCGGTGACGTGACAGGAGCGGATGCGCACCATCAGCATCACGGGTGTGTTCGACGCCTCGGAAAGATCGAACCCATGGCGCACGGACTCGACGATCGAGGGCAGGTTGGGGCGCGGGTCCAGCATCCAGAACTGCGACTTCATCGCAAAGGCGTGGCTACGCTCCTGCATGATCGAGGAGCCTTCACCGTAATCCTCGCCCACGATGATCAGCGCACCGCCCGTGACACCCGAGGAGCACAGGTTGGCCAGCGCATCGGAGGCCACGTTGACGCCAACCGGCCCCTTGAAGGTCACGGCCCCGCGGATGGGATAATGCACGCTGGCTGCCAGCATCGCTGCGGCGGCGGCCTCGGAGGCGTTGGCCTCGAAGCGCACACCCAGTTCGGTCAGCAATTCCTCGGCATCGGCCAGCACATCCATCAGGTGGCTGATCGGCGCGCCCTGATAGCCGCCGACATAACCGACCCCGTTTTCCAGCAGGGCCTTGGTTATCGCCAGGATCCCCTCGCCGGTGAAGGTTTCTCCGGCCCCCAGCCTGAGATGTTGGACTTCCTTCTTGAAGGATCGTTCTGCCATGGCTTCCCCCTTCGAGGTTGGCTCAGAATTCGTTGCGTCGGATATTGGCGAGCATCTTGCGAAGCGTGCCAACGAAGGCCCGCTTCTCTTCGTCGTCGATGCCCGAGAACATCCGGGTGTAGGATTCCGCCATATGCGGCCAGAGGCGGGCGAAATCGGCATGCCCGGCGGGTGTGAGCAGGATGCAGGTCGCGCGGCTGTCGGCCGGATCGGGCACGCGCCGCACCTTGCCATCCCGTTCCAGCTGGTCGAGGGCGCGCGACAGGGTCGATTGCTCCACCACTGCATAGACTGCAAGCCGCCCGATCTGCAGCCCGTCGCGCACGCTGAGCACGGCAATCGCCCGCATCTGGGGCGTCGACAGGCCCAGCGCGGCCATCTCTTCGCGCAACGCGGCGTTGTAGCGCCCCATGATACGGTTCATCAGATAGGGCGCAAACGCATCAAGCCCGATGTCCGAAAGGTGGCCGGGCAGGTCGGGGCCATCATGCGCCTGTGCCTCGGCAGTCAGCTGCGGGGCGCGGGCGCGCGTCGGCAACTCATCTGTCCGCATGGCACTTCTCCGGGATGGCGCGGACAATGCCGCACGTTCCCGTGATAGCCCGGCTTAGATGCATATGCAAATATAATTCGCGCCTCAGGCGACCCTTTGCCCCCGCACCCACAGCCCCCGCGTCACCGGCACCCGATCGAGCAAGGCGAAACGGAGCAGGTCGGCGCGCAGGCCCACCGCCAGAACGCCCCTGTCGCCAAGGCCCGCCGCACGGGCGGGCGCCTCGGTGACATGGGCGATGCAGCGGGCCATGTCGCCGGTCTCCTCGCCCAGCGAGACCGCGCCCATCAGCAGCGAGGCCGGCACATAATCCGAGGACAGGATGTCCAGAAGCCCCGCATCCTCCAGCTCCGCGGCGGCCACGTTGCCGGAATGCGATCCGCCCCGCAGCAGGTTCGGCGCGCCCATCATCACCGCGATCCCGTGGCGGCGGCAGGCCTCGGCCGCCAGCCTTGTCGTTGGAAACTCCGCCAGCCGTGCTCCGGCCTCGGCGGATTCGGCCACGTGTTCGGGCGTCGTGTCGTCGTGGCTTGCAAGGATCGCGCCCAGTTCGGCAGCCCGGCGCACGGCACCTTCGCGATGCACGGTGCCCAGCCGGTCGGTCAGGGCGATCATGTCCTCGAAATGTGCGGCGATCTCGTCGGCTCCAAGGTTGTACTTGCCGCGCAGATAGGTCTCGTATTGCCGCGTATCGGCGAACTGGCGCTGGCCGGGGGTGTGGTCCATGAGGCTGAGAATGCCCACCCGGTCGGCCGGGCCGAACTCGGCCAGCTCCTCCACCAGCGTCTCCGAGCAGACTTCCGCACGCAGGTGCAGGTAGTGGCTGATGCGCAGGACCCCCCTCCCCCGCAGGTCGAGGATTTCGGTCGCCATCTGGCGGGCATACTTGCCATAGCGGGTGCGGCCCGGGCGGCGCAGCGAACCCACCCGGATCGCATCGTACACGGTTGAAATGCCGCAACCCGCGAGTTCGGCATCATGGGCGAGGATGGCGGCAATGTGGGGCCAGTCCACCCCGGGACGAGGCGACATGTGCCGCTCGAGGTTGTCGGTATGCAACTCGATCAGACCGGGGCACAGATAGTCGCCCTCGCAATCCACGGCACCGGGCGGAACGGCGGCTCCGGTATCAAGCGCCGTGATGATCCCGTCTGCGACACGCACCGCCCCCCTGACAACTTCCTGCGGCAGCACGAGTCGGGCATTGGCGAGGATCGTCTCGCCTCCGGGAACGGTTCGGTCGCTCATGTCAGGCTCTTTCCGGGTCTGTGCAGCCGGAGTAAACCGACCGGGTGGTGCTGGTTTGACAAGTGGCGGCGCACAGGCGCAAGCACAGCGCGGCCGAACGGGCGGAGGAATGCCGATGACAGGGGCGGGAGAAGGCGGCTGGGCGCGGCTCGCGCTCTACTACACCCTCCCGCCGGGCAGCCCGCTGGAGCGGCTGGGCACGGCATGGCTGGGGCGCGATCTGGCCACGGGGCTGGAGAATCCGCCCACCAAACTCGGCGGGCTGCCCCGCGCTGCAGAAGAGATCACCCGAGGCCCGCGCCGCTATGGGCTGCATGCCACCCTCAAGAACCCCTTTCGCCTTGCCCCGGGCACCAGCCTTGCGGCATTGGCGCAGTCGGTTGCGGCGTTCGCGGCCGCGCGCGCGACCTTGCCCCCGGTGCGCCTGCGCGTCTCGGCACTGGGGCCGTTCCTTGCACTGGTGCCCGAGGGCCCCGCACCCGAGCTCGACGCCTTCGCCGCAGAGGTCGTCCGCACCTTCGAGCCGTTCCGCGCGCCCCTCACCGAAGCCGACCGCGCCCGCCGGCAGGCCGCAGGCCTCAGCGTGAGGCAGCAGGAATTGCTGGAGCGCTGGGGCTACCCCTTCGTGATGGAGGAATTCCGTTTCCACATCACGCTGTCGGGCCGGCTGGCGCCCGAGGACATGCCCGCAACCCGCGCGGCCCTTGAGGCACATCTGTCGCCCGCTCTGGCCGAGGCGGTGCCGATTAACGCACTCAGCCTGTGCGGAGAGGATGGAGAGGGGCGCTTTCATATGCTCACCCGGTTTCCGCTGACAGGTTGAGCGCCGCAAGAAAGCCCGCCACCCCCGAGGCCAGATCGCCGCCGTTGTCCACCACGCGCGCGCCCTCGGGCGGGGCCAGCGCAGCACGGTCAAGCCTTGCCGCCACCTCTGACGCCCCCTCCCTGCCCCGGGCGGCAAGCCGTGCTGCCAGCACCTCGCGCGGGGCGGTGACCGCGATCACCTCAAGGCCGGGAAAGCGTGCCCGTGCCGCCGCGATCACGGCCCGGGAGCCGTTGAACAGGACCACCCGCCCCGCAGCCAGCGCCTCCTCGATGGTTGCGGGAATGCCGTACAGCAGGCCATGCGCCTCCCACCAGACGGCAAAGCGGCCCTCGTCACGGGCCTGCAGAAAGGCGTCGCGGTCCAGCGGCTCGTGGGCCTCCGCCCCGCCCGGTGTTGCAGGCCGGGTGATCACACGGCGCGCCACGACCAGTTGGGGACAGGCCCGCGCCACCGCAGCCAGCAACGTATCCTTGCCCGCACCCGACGGCCCGACCACGGCGACGAGGCGGCCTGCGGCACTCATGCCGTCAGCCCCCGCGGCAGGTGCAGGGCCACTTCGCGGGTACAGACCCGCGCCCGCGCGCCTTCGTCGTGAAAGATGCCAAGGATCGCTGCGCCCCGCCGCCGGGCCTCGTCGATCAGGCCCATCACCCCCTCTCGGTTGGCCCCGTCGAGCGACGCTGTCGGCTCATCCAGAAGCAGGACCGGGAAGGGATGCACAAGGCCCCGGGCAATGTTCACCCGCTGCTGCTCTCCGCCCGAAAAGGTGGTGGGAGACAGATCCCAGAGGCGGCGAGGCAGGTTGAGGCGGGCCAGCATCGCCTCGGCCCGGTCGCGGGCCTCCCCGATGTCACATCCCAGCGCGCGCAGCGGCTCGGCCACCACGTCGCGGGCCGGCACCCGGGGCACGACGCGCAGGAACTGGCTGACATGGCCCATCCGGTCACGCCGCAGGGCCACGATCTCGCGCGGGCGGGCGCGGTGGAGGGCGACGCCCGCAACCGTGATCTCGCCCTCGTCCAGCCGGTAATTGCCCCAGATCATCCGCATCAGGGTGGACTTGCCCGCCCCTGACGGCCCGGTCAGCGCGACGCATTCCCCGGGTGAAACGCGCAGGGACACCCCCTCCAGCGCGCGGATCGAAACGCCACCCTGGGTGTGGAGCGTGAAGGTCTTTCCGACATCGCGCAGCGCGATCATCGCCCCTCCCTCAGACATGAAGCACCGAAGCCACCAGAAGCTGCGTATAGGGATGTCGCGGGTCATCCAGCACCTGATCGGTCAGACCCGCCTCGACCACATGGCCCCCCTGCATCACCATCAGCCGGTCGGCCAGCAACCGCACCACCGCAAGGTCGTGGGTCACGATCACCACCGACAGACGCAGGTCGCGCACAAGACCGCGCAAGAGGTCAAGCAGACGCGCCTGAACGCTGACATCCAGCCCGCCCGTGGGCTCGTCCATGAATACCAGGCGCGGGGCCGTGACAAGGTTGCGGGCGATCTGCAGACGCTGCTGCATGCCCCCCGAAAAGGCCGAGGGGCGGTCATCGATCCGGTCGCCCGCGATCTCCACCCGCGCCATCCAGTCCAGCGCCGCACCACGGATCTGTCCGTAATGCCGCGCGCCGACCGCCATCAGCCGTTCGCCCACGTTTCCGCCCGCACTCACGCCCAGTCGCAGCCCGGCGCGGGGGGTCTGGTGAACAAAGGCCCCGTCGGTCCGCGACAGCAACCGCCGCTCCGGCTCGGAGAGCGCCAGAACGTCCGCCATCCGCCCGTCGCGCATGGCAAGGCGGATATGGCCCAAGTCCGGTTCCAGATGCCCGGCCAGACAGCGCAGCAATGTCGTCTTGCCCGATCCGCTTTCGCCCACGATCCCCAGAACCTCTCCGGGCCACAGCTCGAAGCTGACATCAGCGCAGCCGATGCGCGGGCCGTAGGTTCGGGTCAGACCCTCGACCTGCAGCAACGGCCCTTCCCCGGCCACGACAGGATCAGGCGCGTTCAAGCCCCTGCCTCCGCACCCCGATGCCCCGCCGCACGACGCCCGGAGCAGAAATCGGTATCCGAGCAGACGAACATCCGGCCGCCCCGGTCATCCACGATCACCTCGTCCAGATAGCTTTCGGTCGCGCCGCACAACGCGCAGGCACCCGCCGCCTTGCCGGGGTTGAAGGGGTGATCCTCGAAATCGAGGCTGATCACTTCGGTGTAGGGCGGGACGGCATAGATCCGCTGCTCGCGCCCCGCACCGAACAACTGCAGGGCCGGGCTCATCGACAGCTTGGGGTTGTCGAACCTGGGGATGGGCGAAGGGTCCATCACATAGCGGCCCGCGACCCGCACCGGATAGGCATAGGAGGTCGCGATTGCACCATGTCGGGCGATGTCCTCGTAGAGTTTCACATGCATCAGCCCGTATTCCGCGAGGGCATGCATCCGGCGCGTCGCGGTCTCCCGCGGCTCGAGAAAGCGGAGGGGTTCGGGGATGGGCACCTGAAAGACAAGGATCTGGCCTTCGCGCAAGGGAGTTTCGGGA
>JAFIEC010000411.1 GCA_020832725.1 Paracoccaceae bacterium
CGGCGGGCTCGTCGGCGGCAGGTTTGCCCGCAACCTTGGCCCCTGCCACGGCCACGGCCACGTCGATGGCAAGGTTCTCTGCCTTGATCGTCAGACTTGCCGCCGACAGCAGCGGATCCGCATCCGCCGCCTCGGGGTCGCGCCCCTCGGGCAGGCCCACGCCGGCCCACAGGCGGCGGGAGGAGAAATTGACGTTACCCGACGCCCCGACCCCGATGTTCTCGGAGCCGGAAACCCCGCCGGCCATGCCCCAGTTCACCGAGCGATCCCGTGCGATGACGGAGACCGCGCCCGTCGCGATCACGCGCGAACCCGCCGAGATGCGGGCGACGGTATCGGTGTCCATGATCAGCACGCCGATGCCCGCGTTGATCACCACATCCGAGCCCGAGCCACCCGCATAGGCGAGGCCCGCCTGAATGATCGCGGTATTGGCCTCCACATCGACATCGCTCGCCTGCAGGCGTGCCGCGCCCTCGATGGCGGCCTCGGTCACGGCGCGCGCCCGGCCAAGGTTGATCGAGCCGGCCACGGCGTCGTTCACGTCATCGCCGAAGGGGCTGGAAGAGGGCAGGTTCGTCGCGTGATAGAACAGCGCCTCGGTGGCGGCCTTGATCTCGGCCTCCCCCCCCAAGGTGATGTCGGCCCCCGAACGCACCAGCGCCCGCGTTTCGGTGGAGGTGTTGAAGTAATTGACCACAACCCCGATGGCGAGTTCCTGATCCTCCCGCTCCGGCTCCTTGGCGTCGCCGGGCTTGGAGGTGTCGGTGTCGGGGCTGGTGGCCAGCGCCCCCACCTTGACATTCGAGGTCAGCCGGTTGCGCGGGTCGAGCAATTCCAGCAGCGTCTCGGCTGCGGGCAGCACCTCGCCGGAGGGCGAGTCGGACACCGTGTCCATCAGCTCGAAATCCGCCACGGCGGTGATGAAATCATCCCATGCATCGCGGATGCGCGCGAACAGATCGGCCTCGGGGAAACGGGTCAGCGCGTTCACCGAAAGGGACGTGGCGTTGATCGTGACCGCGTCGCCGATCTCGGCCTGGGTGTCGCCCACCATCGAGGAGACCGAGCCCGACAGGAACAGCGCCCGACCGAAATCACCGAGGAATTCCTCCTCGGTCTTCTGCTCCTCGGGGGGCTTGCCGTCATTCTCCTTCTCGAGCTGCTTCTTGGCCTCCTTCGACAGCTCTCCGAACGAGGCCTCGATGCTGCGCGTTATACCCGAGCCGCCCTCATCCTCGGTGGCGAAACGCAGGATGGCATCGACCGACACCGTGGAGGCACCAACGGTTGTGGCGGGGAGTTGCACCAGCGCGCGGGTCGGATCGGCAAGGTCGCGATAGCGCCCGCCCAGCGTGGCGTTGGTGATGTCCTCGTCGATCGAGACGTCGGTCGCCAGCGCAAAGGCAAAGCCGACGCGCGTGGCGTCGGCAGGCGCGTCGTCACCACCGGCTCCACCAGCTCCGCCACCACCACCACCGCCGCCGCCACCGCCTCCGCCACCGCCGCCGTTCTGGCCTGTCAGAAGGCCGCTGACACGGGTGGCGAAATCCTGCACGTCGTCGTCATTGTCGCTTTCGGGTTCGGCGTCGGTCTCCGGCTCGGTGACGCCCATGGTGGCGTTGACTTCGGCGGACCGCTTGAAATGCAGTGTCTCGGCGGTCAGCGCCACGTCGCCCCCGGCGCCGATCGCGATGGTGCCGGAAATCGCCGCCTCGGTCAGACCGGTGCCGAAGGAGACGTTCACCGCCACGGCACCCCTGCCGTCCTTGCCCGCATCGGCCGTGTTGGAGAACGAGATGGAGCGCCCGGTATGCGCGCCTGCGCGCAGGGCATCGCCCGTGATGCTGCCGCCGCGCACCAGCATCTGGTTGGTCAGCGCCCGCGACGACACGATGACACCGGTGGCGATGTCGCGCCACGCGGCGGGCTTGATGGTGATGTCCTGCGCCTCGGAGGCAGAGGAAACAAGGCTCAACCGCCCCCCGATCGCGCGTAGCTGGGTGTCGGTGATCGAGACCCGGGCATCGGTATCGGTAACCGCGATCGCCTCGCCCACCCCCTTGGTCTCTGGGGCGATGGTCACATCGGTGGCCGCATGGGCATGCACGTAGACGCCATCCTCGGCCCGGTCGAACGCGCTGGGAAGCGACAGATCCACCGCCACGGGCGCATCCCCGCCGAAGCGGTAGAGATCGCGCCTCAGGCCCGCCGCCGAGAGGAAACCGCTTTCCGCGAAGTCGTCGGTGTCGTCGGGCGTCGCGGGCGCGTCGCGGCTCAGTTCTCCGGTGGCGGTCAGGGTGCTGTCGGTTATCACCACCCGCGCCTGCGCCTGCATCACCGCCACACGGAAGGGCAGCTTGTTCTGCAGATCGATCGCCTCGCGCAGCAGAACCTGCTCCAGCGCCTCGATCCCGGCATCCAGCGCGCCCGCAATATCGCCCGAGAGCGCCGTATTCTGGGCCGAGGCGGAATCGACCTGCGCCTCTTCCTCGGCATCGTCGGACGAGCCGAGATCCACCTTGGCCTCGGCGGTGGCGACGACAACGACCGCACCGCCGCGCAGGGTCGCACCGGTGATCTCGATGGCGGCCTCGGGCGCGGGCAGGCCAACGATCCAGACATTTTCCTCGGCCGATGCGCTGGCGACAAGGGCGACCAGCCCGTCCCCCTGGCCTCCTTCATCGCCCGCAATAAGCCGCGCCCCGTTGCCTGCGGTGATGCGCTGCCCGGTCCCGATGATCGAACCGGCAGGGCTCGTCGCTCCGCGGCGGGTGTCAACCAGCGCATCGGCATCGATCGCCAGCGTATCGCCCGCCATCAGGGCCAGATCGGCCCCCAGGGTCGATAGCTCGTCCCTGATCGTGACGTTATCGCCGCGCAGAACCACCGCGCCCGGGCCATCCGGCCCCGGAGCCCACATCGAGACAGATGTCCGGACACCCGAGTCAGGCCCTATCGCGACGGTCAGATCACCCTGCGACGTAAGCAGGATATGCCCCCCCGCCCCGGCACGCGAGGTCGCATCGATCATCACCCCCGCCTCGACGAAGGCAGAGCCGGCGGCAAACATGACCACGGCACCCGCGCGGCCACCCGCCGGCCCGGCGACGGAAATCTGCGCGGCGTCCGACAATTCAAGATTGCCGCCTGCCTCTATCTCGATCAGCCCGCCCACATCAGCGCGGCGCGCGCTGGCCTCACCATTGCGGAACCGCACGTCCCCGCCCGCGACCAGACGGATGACCCCGCCCGATACGACGGCGCCGCTTGCCGTGGGCATCCCCTCGGTATTGACCGCAGGCGCAATCCGGCCCGTCGCCGAGGCGCCGTCATCCAGCACTGTTATGCGGCCATCGATGAGCATCCGCGCACCCGCACGCATCGTGAGCCGCTGCGCAGAGATGCGGCTGCCCTGGCGCACCTGAATGTCTGCCGCGGGATTCAGCGGCTCGGTTCCCGCAAAGAGCTGGGCCACAGCCCCGTCGCGCGAGGCGGGGCTGAGGATGGCATCGGCAAAGGCTGAAGTGGCGGTGGACACCGTCAGCTGGCCGGCATTTATTCTCCCGCCCGAGCCGACCACAAAGCCCTCGGGCGTGACCATGAACGCGTTTCCGCCCACCAGCCCCTCGTGCAGGACATTCACCGTCCCGTCGACGTTCACGCCCGCGCCGCGCACCACATTGACAAGCGCCCCGGCAGCGTCGGGCTGCACAAGGTTGACGACACTCCCCACCACGACGTTGAAACTGCTGAAGCTGTTGAAGCCGACGCCCGCATGGATCGTGGCGGTGGTGACGTCGCTGACGCCTGCGGCGGTGGTGATGGTGGTCGCGGTCGCGCCGTCAGCGACCACCTGCGCCTGCAGCGCCCCCGGAAAGGCGACCGACACCGACAGAAGCGAGACGGAGGCGACAAGGTCGCGCAGACGCAAAGGCGTACCGAGCCGCCAGCTTTCCGGGCAACGCTCGGCAAGAGCCAGGTCGAAAGCCATCTTGATCTTCCCCGGTGCGTCGCGCGTCGACGGTTTCTATTGAACCTCTTCCAGAAGCCGCATCGCCTCTGCAAACCGGCTGATATCGACACTCACAACAACTGGCTCCTCGGAAGGATCCATGCGGAAACCAAAAAGTATGTCTGATGTTTCGGCGAAGATCGCCATCTCGTCATCGTCGAGCGGGATCGCCGCCTCGCAGATCTGGCCAAGGCAGCGCTGCCAGATCATCTCGCGCTGCTCCAGATCGTCGCGCTCGGCAAAGCGGTAGACGGCCCCTGCAGGCAGATAGACGCCCATCGGCACCTGCGCCAGAAGGATGCGCCCGTCTTCCACAGGGGTAGCGATGAAGCGGGCCACAAGCTGGCCGCCGTCGCGCAGGGTCAGCTCCTGCACGAGGCGGCAGACGGTACGCCGAACGGTGATCGCCTCGCAGGTGAAGATCCAGTCGCCAAAGGCACTGTTGTTCACAAGCTCGTCGGCGGACACACCCACAGGCGCCTGCTGCGCGTCCTGAGCCAAAGCGGGCCCCGAGAGCGCCAGCAGCCCCGATGCCGCAATCGCGGCCAAACCTCGCATCACCCGACACTCCCTGTCTTTTTTCTTAAGGGAGTGTCGCAGATCAGAAGCGATAATCCAATCCCAAATAGAAGTTGGGATTCCCCGCCCGGGTGAATCCCAGCGTGTTGATCAGGGGCACGGCCAGCATCGCGAGGCCGGTGAACTGGTCGCGGAAATTCGCCCGCACTCCACCCCCGATTGAGGCGAGATAATCCTGACTGGCGTCGATTCCGCCTGCCGGACGGAACGGGACGACCAGACCCGCATCCACGAAACCGAAGGGGCGCAGGTCGATGTTTCCCGCCTCGCCCATCGCGAACCCTTCGCTCGGCGAGAGCTGCAGGCGGAACAGCGCGCCCGAATCGCCCGAGCGGACATTGTTGGGATAGCCCCGCAGCACGCCCGAGCCGCCCGCCGACAGCAGCCGCGCGACCGGCAGGTTCTGCCCCGGTGCCAGCTGAACCTGCGCGTCCGCCTCAAGCACGAAGCGCTGGCCAAGGTTGCGCGAGTGGCTGACCGAGCCGAAGGCCAGCGCAAAGGCCCCTTCCGTGGCCGAGGCCCCCCCGGCATCGGCCGAGCCGCCGCGCAGCCCGCCGGTAAAGCTCCACAGCGCATTGGGGCGGCGCAGGGCGTAGGTGGCCGAGAAGGTGGCATCCACGATCGTCATGTCGAAGAAGGCGAGACCCGAGGTGGTGGAGGTGTTCTGCTCATAGGCGAGCGCACCATCCAGCAGCCAGTGCGAATTGCCCCGCACCGCCACAGGCTGGCGCCACGTGAGGCTGGCCCCGGTCGAATTGGCCACCACATTGATGGGCGTGAAGCCGCCCGCGATGATGTTGGAGCGCGAGAAGCTGCCCGCCGCGATCAGGCGCGCACCGCTCAGGCCCACCGGGCGCGAATACCCCGCCGAGATGGATTGCGAGCCCTGCGTCGCCTGCAGTTGCAGAGAGATGGAATCGCGCACCCCCGAGACCGAAGCCCAGCGCATGAACACCGACCCGCGCCAGACGCCCGTCTCCTCGCGGCCGAAATTGTCGATGGAGGCCGTCCAGCTTACGGGGCGCGGCTCCTCGCCGCTGATCGTGGCACGGGTGGAGCCGGGTGCCGTGCCGGGGGCAAAGCTCAGCCGGGGGGCGATGTCATGCATGATGTCATAAATGCGCAGATCACGCTCCAGCCGGTCGAAGTCGGGCTGTTCACCCTCTCGCAGGGAGATGGTGCCGCGCAGGAATTCCGGATTGGTACGCTCCAGCCCCTCGATCGCGACGGTCTCGATCGCGGCCTCGACAAGGGCCACCCGCAGCACGCCATCGCGGATTTCCTGGGGCGGCAGCAGGGCGCGGGCGGTCACGATCCCCGCCTGCGCGTAAAGCGCCTGCACTTCGGAGACGAGCTCCTGCAGATCGGCAAAGCTGACCCTTCGCCCGGTGTAGCGCGCCCCGATCCCGGCCAGCACCTCGGCATCGAGATAGACGGATTCGTCAAAGGCCACGCCCGTCAGGGTGAAGGTCTGGGCGCGGGCCTCGCCGGTCGAAAGCGACAGGCCCAGCGTTACCGCAAGGGCGCATGCCACCGCCTGCAGGCGGTTCAGAACAAGGGAAGGTCTCATGTCGTTTCCACCACCAGTAGCTTGCCGCGACGTGCCCGCTCGGGCAGCACCGCGCGCGACAGGAAGCGCGCCCTTGTCGGAAGATGGGCACAGATGAGGTCAGCCCGCGCCTCGTCGGGCACGTCGTCGAAAACGAGCACCGCGCCGGGGGCGGACAATTCGGCCAGACGCGGCAGGTGGCGCGCGATCTCGGTAGCGTCATGGGTCGCGTCGCAGAAGATCAGGCCATAACGGCGCGTGAACGGCAGATCGATGAAATCGCCCCGCACCACGCTGGTGACCTGATCCAGCAGATCATTGCCCTTCAGGTTGGCGATCAGCACCGCGATCGTGCCGCCCGGGTGCAGAACCGCCTCGGCGACGCGGCCCTTGTCCTTTTCGAGGCGCAGCGGGCGGCCAAAGCGGGCGGCCCATTCCTCGGCCGAGGCCACGCCGAAATCCACGGTGTCGAAGCGCACCGCGGCCTGCCCCTCTGCGACGCGGTCGCGCAGGCCCGCAGAAAGCGCCGTGGTCGAGCGGCCAAGCCACGGCCCCACCTCCAGAACAT
>JAFIEC010000412.1 GCA_020832725.1 Paracoccaceae bacterium
GTGTTCTCCCTTCGACCGGGGCGGGGTCTTATATCCAAATTCCGGCGCCGCGGCGAATTACAGATTGGTAAAGATGCTGTGGTTCCTCCCCCTGGCCGAAGGCCAGCCGGAGCGGCGCAAGATCCTGACGCGGGTGAATGCCTATCACGGGGTGACGGCGGTGTCGGCCTCGATGACGGGCAAGCCCTACAACGCGCTGTTCGGCCTGCCGCTGCCGGGCTTTCTGCATCTGACCTGTCCGCATTTCTGGCGCGAGGGACGGCCCGGCGAAAGCGAGGCCGCCTTTACCGCGCGCCTCGGAGCCGAACTGGAGGCGGTGATCGCACGAGAGGGCGCCGGGACGATCGCCGGTTTCTTCGCCGAGCCGGTCATGGGCGCAGGCGGGGTGATCCCGCCCCCGGAGGGGTATTTCCAGACGATCCAGCCCATCCTGCGCCGCCACGGCATTCCGCTGATCTCGGACGAGGTGATCTGCGGCTTTGGCCGCACCGGCAGCGTGTGGGGCTGCGAAAGCTACGGCTTCGTGCCCGACGCGGTCATCTCCTCCAAGAACCTGACCGCGGGCTTCTTTCCGATGGGGGCGATCATCCTTGGACCGGAGCTGTCCGACCGGATGCAGGCCGCCGCCGAGGCGGTGGAGGAGTTTCCCCACGGCTTCACCGCCTCGGGCCATCCGGTGGGCGCGGCCATCGCGCTCAAGGCGATCGATGTGGTGCTGGAGGAAGGGCTTCTGGAGAACGTCCGCGCCCTGACGCCGTTGTTCGAGGCGGGCATGGCCGAACTCGCCCGCCATCCCAACATCGGGGAATGGCGCGGCCGTGGGCTGATGGGGGCGCTGGAGGCGGTGCGCGACCGCGACACGCGCACCCCGTTCGAGAGCGGGCTGTCGGTCTCGGAGCGCATCGCCAACACCTGCACCGACCTAGGCCTGATCTGCCGGCCGCTGGGGCAGGCGATCGTGTTGTGCCCGCCCTTCATCATGACCCCCGCCCAGATGGAGGAGATGTTCGACAAGCTGGGCCGCGCGCTTGGCCGGGTGTTCGACGAACTGGGCTGACGGGCGCGCAGGCGCTCAGAGCTTGGAAAGCTTTGACTGAAGCTCGGCCAGCTGCGCCTTGATCGCCTCCAGCTCCCGGGCTGTGGCATCCGGCTGCCCCTCGGGCTGGGTGTCGTCCTCGCTGCCCACGCCCATCCAGCCACCCATCATGCGCGCCATCGCCTCGCGCTGGCGGCGCTGCATCTCCTCGATGCCCTGCATGGCGGTGATGGGAGTGCTGATCGTCTGCTGCACACCCTCCATGAACCGGCTCTGGTTCTCGCGCATCATGTCGAAGGAGGCCTGAAGGAAATCGGGCAGGAAGGCATGGGCCTGATCGGTATAGGACCGCACAAGATCGGTCAGCACCGAGACAGGAAGCAGATTTTCGCCCCGGGATTCGTGCTCGGCGATGATCTGCAGGAGGTATTGCCGGGTCAGGTCGTCGCCGCTCTTGAGGTCGATGATGCGCACCTCGCGCCCTTCCCGGATGAAACGGGCGATCTCCTCGAGCGTGACGTAGTCGCTGGTCTCGGTGTTGTAGAGGCGTCGGCTGGCATAGCGCTTGATCAGAAGCGGCTGTGTCCCGGTTTCGGTCATGGCACCCTCGCTGCCTGTGTCCGCTGATCCTAGGCGAGGGCGGTGCGAAATGCAAAACGAGAAAGGCAGCCCCGAGGGGCTGCCCTTGTATCCGTCCGGTGCCGTTGTGCCGGCGACGGGGTCAGGCCGTCTTGGCGGCCTTCTTGGCGGTGTCGGTCACCTCGGCGGTGGCCTTCTTCATCGCCGCAGTGGCCTCTTCCTGGATGTCCTTGCCGGCGGCCAGCATCAGCTCGACGGTTTCCATCTGGACCTTCTTGGCGACCTCGGCAAAGGCGCCCATGTGCTCGGCAGCGGATTCGGCCGAGGACGAGGCGAAATCGGTCACGACCTTGGTGTAGTCGGCCGGGTCTTTCTGCGCCTTGGTCATCGCGGTCATCTTGGACAGCGATTCCTTGGCCCATTTGCTGGAGATGTCGGCGCTCTGCTCGGCGGCGCTGAGCACGATCTTGGACATGCGCTCGCCCATCTCGGCCTGGGCCTTGAACATGTCGTTCATGGCGGTGAATTCGGTCGGCATCTTGCCCATCATCGAGGTGAAGGCCTTGTTGAAGTCCTGCGGGGTCATCATGTCATCTCTCCTGGCTTTGGCCCGGCGCATTCCCCGCCGGGACTGTTTCCCGGAGGATTGGACGAATCCCGCCCCTCTCCGGCATGAGGGGGATATATATGCTGCAGTGCAGCATTGCAAGACCCCTGCTGCAACGCAGCAAGAATCGGCTCCGCGCGCGGCACCGTCAGGATGTGCGGCGCTTGACGTAATCACCCGGAGCCGGACCCAGCGGCGGGTGCTCCGCGCTTCCGGTGATGCGGGCGGGCACCATGCGGCCCGAACGCCGGCGCAGCCATTCCTCCCATCGCGGCCACCACGAGCCGGGATGGAACGTGGCCTCGGCGCGCCACGCCTCGGGCGTGCCCTTTGGCGTGGGGCCTGCGTAATGGCCATACTTGCCCTTGGAGGGCGGATTGACCACGCCCGCCACATGCCCGCTTTGCGACAGGATGAAGGTGCGGTCGCGGCTGCCCATCCCCGCCACCCCCCGGAACGAAGCCGCCCATGGCGCGATGTGATCGGTCTCGCAGGCGACGGCGCATAGCGGCAGGCGCACATCGGCCAGCGACACCTCGTCTCCGGCCAGCGGAAACCGCCCTTCGGCAAGGCGGTTCTCCTGGCAGAGCCAGCGCAGGTACTCGATCGCCATCCGCGACGGCAGGTTGGTGGAATCGCCGTTCCAGTACAGCAGGTCAAAGGCGGGCGGGGCCTCGCCCATCATGTAGGAGCGGATCGCGGGGCCATAGACAAGATCATTGGCGCGCAGGAACGAAAAGGTGCGCGACATGAAGAAGGAATGCAGCAATCCCCGCTCCCGCACCTCACGCTCGATCGCGTCGAGGAAGTCGTCCTCGAGAAAGACCTCCATCTCTCCGACATCGGCGAAATCGGTCAGCGCGGTGAAGAACGTCGCCGAGCGGACAGATTTCTGCCCGGTCTTCTGCAGATGGGCCAGCGTCAGCGCAAGCGTGGTGCCCGCGATGCAATACCCGACGACATTGACCTGTGCCTCTCCGGTGATCTCGCGCGCCACCCGGATCGCCTCCAGATAGCCGTCGCGGACATAATCCTCCATGCCGATGTCGGTGCAGGATTCATCCGGATTCACCCAGGACACCATGAACAGCGTGTAGCCCTG
>JAFIEC010000413.1 GCA_020832725.1 Paracoccaceae bacterium
GGCGTCAACTCCGCAGATGCCGCCCCGGCGGCACGGGCGAGGTTGGGATCGAGGATGCTGGGGGGGATGTCGCGCATGTCTCAGCCAAGCCTGATGCGCGGATCGAGCCGCGCGTTGAGGATATCGGCCATGAATGTGAGCAGGATGTAGACAAAGGACACGAAGACCACCACGGCCTGCACGACCGGATAATCCATCACCAGGATCGCATTGTAGGCCAGCAGCCCGATCCCGTTGAGCGAAAACACCGCCTCGACAATGACCGACCCGCCGAGCAGGAAGCCAAGCGTCACCGCCGCCAGGGAAACGATCGGCAACAGCGCGTTGGGCAGCGCGTGACGGAACAGGATCCGGGTCTGGGAGATCCCCTTGGCGCGGGCCGCGCGCACGTAGTTCGACTCCAGTGTCTCAAGCACGCCGCTTCGGGTCAGTCGCGCGAATTGCGGCAGCACCGAAAGCCCGAGGGTCAGGATCGGCAACACGAAATGAGCGGCCGTCTGCGATCCTGCGACCGGAAGCCAGCCAAGGGCGACCGAGAACAGGAAGATCGCCATCAGGCCGAACCAGAAATTGGGGATCGCCTGTCCCGCGACCGCAACCAGCAGAACAGCCCGGTCAAGAAGCGAGTTGGGTCGCCACGCCGCGACGACGCCCAGCGGCACGCCAAGTCCGACGGCCAGCAGCAGAGAGCCCGCAGCGAGCAATGCCGTCACACCCACACGATCGGCAATGAGCTTGCCGACCGACTCGTTGGTGAAGAGTGACCGGCCCATGTCGCCGCGCAGCATGTTGCCGGCCCAGTCGAAGTACTGGACGACGAGGGGGCGATCGAGCCCGTATTGCGCTGCAACGCGCTCCACCTCTGCGGTTGTCGCCTGATCTCCTGCCAGCTGCATCGCCAGATCCCCCGACAGGCGCATCAGCGAGAAACCGATGACCGAGACGGTCAGCGCGACCAGCAGGGACAGGATCAGTCGGCTTACGAGAAAGCGCGCCATAACTCGGATCTCCACGCACAGGCGGCAGGACAACATGCGCGCCGCCGGGGCGGCGCGCATGCTGGTCGCAAGCAGATCAGTCGCGCCAGTTCAGATCGCCCAGGTGGAACGCCTGCGGCGAGTTGCGGCCGGTGGTGATCTCCAGTTCCGCCGTATGCGCGGTCGGGATCGGGACACCGGAAAGCGGCATGATGTAGCTCTGCTCGGTGATCCGGTCGAGCGCGGCCCTGACGACTTCGCGCCGTTCCGCCTCGTCCATCATGGTCGTCGACCGCTGCGCAAGCTCGATGACCTCGGCGTCATGGGACAGGTCACGCTGGTCGCCCGCGAAGAAGAGGCCCATCGTTGCGCCGCTGTCCGGGCCCATCCCCGCATTCCACGCCGCCACCAGCACCTCGAAACGCCCCTCCTGCTGGGCCTGGAAATAGGCCGGGAAGGTCACTGCCTCGACCCGGGCGCGCACGCCGATGCGCCCGAGAAAGCCGGAGACGATCGTGCCGTAGTCGCGGGTGCTGACGAAGGTGTGGATGACGGTTTCGAACCCGTTCGGATAGCCCGCCTCGGCCAGAAGTGCCTTTGCCGCCTCCGGGTCATAGGGCGGCTGCTGCACGCTGTAGGCGCATCCGGCCTGAAAGTCCCAGCACAGGGCATTGGGCGAGCGCGGTTCAAGCTCTCCGCCGGTGCGTGCGCGCTGCAAGGCGTCGCGGTCCACTGCCATCATCAGGGCCCGGCGCACGCGCGGATCGCGCAGGGCTGGATTGGGTGTGTCCTCACGCGCATTCAGGGCCATGTAGGTATAGGAGATCGACTGCAGGACCGTCATGTCCAGCCGAGGGTCGGCTGCCAGCGCGCGCGCTTCTTCAAAGGCCGCGTTGCGCAGAAGGTCGATCTCGCCCGCCAGAAGCGCGGCCGTGCGTGCGCCTGCGTCCGGCATGGAGACCACGTGCACCCGCCCGATATTGCTGGCAGGTTTGGCATCACCGCCGTGATTGTAGTCCGGGTTGCGCTCGAGCACGATGCCTGCATTGCTGTCCAGGCTGACGACCCTGTACATCCCGGTGCCGACGATGTTGTCGCGGAAGTCCATCTTGTCTTCCAGGGGGCCGCGCGCATGGGCGGGCAGGATCTGGGTACCATAGGCGAGGCGCATCAGATCATGCGGTGTCTCGGTCGCTGCGACCACCTCGACCGTATGGTCATCGATCTTGCGCACTTCCGAGATCCACCCCCAGTTTCCCTTCTGTCGATGACGTGTCTCGGGGTCGATCAGCCAGCCGATCGTGTAGACCACGTCGTCGGCCGTGAAGGGCACGCCATCGTGCCATGTAACGTCACGGCGCAAATTGAAGCGCAGGGTGAGCGGATCGATCCGCTCCCAGCTTTCCGCCAGAAGTGGGGCGTAGCGTTCGGCCAACTCGTCATAGACGACCAGCCCGTCAAACACCGCATCCGCGATCATCTCGACCTCGGGGCGGATGTCGAGGTGCCAGTCGACGGTGGCGATGGCCCCCTCGAAGGGCAGGCGCAGCGTATCGGCGCTGCGTTGGGCCACCGCCGGAGCGGTCAGCAGGCCCAGTGTCACCGCCGCGAGTGCGAGCGTTCTTGTGGTTCTCATGGTTGTACCTCCCCAAAAAAGGCCGCTTTCGGGTTTGTTCCCGAATTTCACGACCTGTCATCACGGTCCGTATCGACGGGCAGTGACCAGCCCTCTTCCATGCGCGCCGCCAGACGGTCGCACATGGCGTAGAACTCTCGTAATTCAGCGCCATCGAGCGCCGCCGTAAGCCAGCGGTGACGGGCCCGCATCATCGGGACCACCTGGTGGAAAAAGGCCTTGCCCTTCTCGGTCGCAAACGCTGCTCCTGAGGAGCGTCGGCGTGTCCCGCCCTCCCAGGATACAAGGCCCAGTTCGGCCATTCCCCTCAAGGCGCGGCTTGTCAACGAGGCGTCGACGTCGTTGATCTCCGAGAGCGTCATCCCCTTCATCGGGCCACGCTCGCACAGCAACGCGAGACAGCGCCATTGCTCCAGCGAGATACCGAACTCCGTGCCCAGTATGCGCCGCGATTGCCGGTCAATCGAGCGCGCCAACCGACTGATCCGCACCGACAGAAGGTCGGCAATGGCAACGTCGGGATCGAGTGGATCAAGGGCCGCGCTGCTGGCGCGTCCCGCCGTGCTGGACTGCGTTTGCCTCTCTGTCACACGCATCTCCGCTGTTGCGTCTTCATGCTACCGCGCCAAATTGCAATTGCAACATAAAAATTCATATGTTAAGCAGCAGGCACTTGGGGGAGGGCGGAAATGACGGTGACCGGTGGGCGACTTCTGGTCGAAGCGCTGCTTGCGCACGGGGTGGATACGGTCTTCGCCATACCGGGTGTGCAACTCGACTGGGCCGTGGATGCCCTTGCAGAGGAGCGTGACCGCATCCGGATGATCGTTCCCTGCAACGAGCAGAGCGTCAGCATGATGGCGGATGGCTATGCCCGTTCAAGCGGCCGGGTGGGCGTCTGCATGGCGGTACCGGGCCCGGGGCTGCTGCATGCCATGGCGGGCCTTGCCACCGCCTTCGCCTGTTGTTCGCGCGTGCTGATGATCGCCGGACAGATCGACTCGCGCCAGATCGGGCGCCGCCAGGGGATGCTGCACGAGATCGATGACCAGTCGTCGGTGCTTGCCGCGGTGACCGGGTGGCACGTTCTGGTGCACGCGCCCGGAGACATCCCCGGCGCCATTGCGCGGGCCTTCGCCGAACTCCAGAGCGGCATTGCCAGACCGGTCTGCGTGGAGATACCGCCGGATGTCCTGGCCGCCATCCTTCCCGAAACCGGCGGGCCCCAGGCACGTGCCGTGCGTCCGGCACCAGTCGCCCCGATTGCCGCCCCCGCCGACGAGGATCTGGCCCAGCTGGTAGCACGCCTCCAGCAGGCCCGCACCCCGATGATCGTTGCGGGACGGGGCGTCGCGAGGTCGCCAGAGGCGCGCGCGGCGCTTCGCAGGCTTGCCGAGACGCTTGATGCCCCGGTGCTGATGTCAGAGGGGGGCCGCGGCGCGCTGCCCGACAGCCATCCGCTTGCATTGCCGACCGCCGCCATCGCCTCGACCCTGCCGCTTGCCGATGCGGTTCTTGGTCTGGGTACGCGGTTTCTTGGCCCACCGGGCACGTCGCGCCAGATGGCCCAGGAGGCTTGGCTCGGGCTCGTCAATCTCGAGCCGGCCCATCTCGGGCCTCCGCGCCCGGTGGATTTCGCGCTCTGCGCCGATGCCGGGGCCGTTGCGGAAGCGCTGGCCACACGCCTCGCGCCCAGGCAGGCGGGGCCGGGCCAGGCGCTTTCCAGGCGGGCCAGGGACAGCCTTGCCGCGCGTCTTGCGACCATCCGGCCCCAGAATGACTGGCTCTGCGCTTTGCGCGCCGCGATGCCGCAAGGTGCGACACTCGTCACGGACCTGACCCAGACGGGCTATCTTGCCAATGTCTGCTTTCCCGTCGAGTCCCCCGGCGAGCTGATCGGGCCGGGCTACCAGGGCACGCTGGGCTGCGCCTTTCCCACGGCACTTGGTGTTGCAGCCGGTGCGCAGGGGCGCGTCGTCGTCAGCATTTCGGGCGATGGTGGTTTCGCCTATGCGCTGCAGGAACTGGCGACCGCTGCCCGCCATGATCTCGCGATGATCGCAATCGTATTCGCGGACGGCCGCTACGGGAATGTCGAGCGCATCCAGAAGAGGGAGTTCGGTCGCAGTTACGGGACCGAGCTGCACAATACCGACTATGCCATGCTCGCACGGGCTTTCGGGGTCGATTTCGCGCTCGCCGGGGAACCGCAGGACATTGCGGCCATTCTCGCGCGCTGGAAGGTGGCGCCTGCGCCGCTTCTCGTGGTCGCGCCGGTCGGCGAGATGGACAGCCCCTGGCCCGCTGTCATCGGGCGGGATGTCTTCGCCCTTCCGCCAGAGCCCGATGCCGCCCTCACAGCCGATGCTGGCTGAGACGCTTCAGACATCTTGATGCACGAGGATTGCAATGTCCGATCTTAGAACCGCCTACGATCTTGCCGAGCCGTCCCATATTCGCGAGTTGACGGAGGTCGGGCGCGGCACTCCCATGGGCGAGCTCCTGCGCCGCTATTGGCACCCTGTGGGACTTTCGGAAGAGACCACAGCCGCGCCGCAACAGATCCGGGCGCTGGGAGAGGATCTGATCCTGTTCCGCGACGGGAGCGGCAGGGCAGGGCTCGTGCACCCGCGCTGCGCGCATCGGGGTGCATCGCTCTATTACGGAAAGGTCGAGGCGGAGGGTATCCGCTGCTGCTATCACGGCTGGCTCTTCGATGTGGAGGGCAACTGCCTGGAGCAGCCTTGCGAGCCCGAGGGAGGGAGCAAGCGCCATCTCGTGCGCCAGCCATGGTATCCGGTCGAGGAGCGCTATGGTCTTGTCTGGGCCTATATGGGCCCGCTCGACCGCAAGCCGCTGTTGCCCCGCCATGCGATACTGGAGGATATCCAACCGGGCGAAATCCTCGATACCGATGCCCGTTCAATCGGAAGCGGCGGTCCGGTGATCTGTGATTTCAACTGGTTCCAGCACTACGAGAATGTCGTGGACCCGTTCCACGTGCCGGTACTCCACGGCACCTTCAGCGGCACCCAGTTCGTCGACGCGATGGCCGACATCCCCGAGGTGGAGTTCGATGTGCACGACCTTGGCGTGCGGGTGACGAGCTTTCGCGATCTCGGGCAGGGCAAGCGGCTGCGGCGGATAACGGAAGTGTTGGTCCCGACCCTGCGCGTCGTGCCCAGCCCGCGCCACGCCCCCGCCGGGCCCGGTACCCTGATAGGGGG
>JAFIEC010000414.1 GCA_020832725.1 Paracoccaceae bacterium
TATCACCGCGTGGTGGGGGGAGAGCGTCTGCCCATCGTCGATACCTGGTGGCAGACGGAAACCGGCGGGCACATGATCGCGCCCATGCCGGGGGCCGTGGATGCCAAGCCGGGCTCGGCCACGCTGCCCTTTTTCGGAGTGAGCCCGGTGGTGATGGAGCCGGAAAGCGGGCGCGAGATCGAGACGACCGAAGCCACGGGCGTGCTGGCCATCGCCGACAGCTGGCCGGGGCAGATGCGGACCGTCTGGGGCGATCATGCCCGCTTCGAGGAAACATATTTCAGCCAGTATCCGGGGTATTACTTCACCGGTGACGGCTGCAGGCGCGACGCGGACGGCTATTACTGGATCACGGGACGGGTGGACGATGTGCTCAACGTCTCGGGCCATCGCATGGGCACCGCCGAGATCGAAAGCGCGCTGGTGGCCCATGCCGCGGTGGCCGAGGCCGCGGTGGTGGGGTTTCCCCACGATATCAAGGGCCAGGGCATCCATGCCTATGTGACGCTGATGAACGGGGTCGAGGCAAGCGACACGCTGCGCACAGAGCTGGAACGCTGGGTGCGCCAGGAGATCGGGCCGATCGCCAAGCCCGATGTGATCCAGTGGGCCCCCGGGCTGCCCAAGACGCGCTCGGGCAAGATCATGCGCCGCATCCTGCGCAAGATCGCCGAGAACGATCTGGACGCCCTGGGCGATACCTCGACGCTGGCGGATCCGGCCGTCGTGGACGAGCTGATCGCGAACCGGGGCTGAGCCAACGCCCCCGGAGTGCTGCCCGGAGACGAATGTTATATTGTAACCGCTGAGCGAATGGCCTATCCCACTTGCCGAAGGGAATGGCCATGCCGCACGATTCGCACAGCAAACCGCAGACCGGGCCTGCGCTGAATGCCGCTCAGGCCCGCGCGCTGGGCGCGCTTCAGGCCGCAGGGCGCCCGTTGACAGCCTATGAGGTTCTGGACGCGCTGCGCGAGGATCAGCCCCGCGCGGCCCCGCCGACTGCCTATCGCGCGCTTCGGCGGCTGATCGATCTGGGGCTTGTCCACCGGCTGGAATCGCTCAACGCCTACACACCCTGCGTGCACGAGCACGATGCAGCCGACGCCGGGGCCTCGCAGGCGACGCTGTTCGCCATCTGCGACGATTGCGGCAATGTGCGCGAGATCACCGATGCGCCGCTGGCCCGGCGCATGCGCCAACTGGCCGAGGAGGGGGCGTTCACCCCGGCCTCCACGATCATCGAGATGCATGGCCGCTGCGGCGGCTGCGCGTCGGAAGGCGGCGCATGAGGCGGAGTGTCCTGAGCGCGACGGTCCTGGCGGCACCGCTGCTCAGCGGGGTGCTGCCCCGGCTTGTCGTCGCGCTGGTGGTGGCCGGGCTGCTGTGGCTGGCCGTTCTGTGGGCGCTGGCATGAACGCGCAGCGCCCCTCCGCCGCAAGGGTCTCCAGTGTTGCGCCCACCGCCGCGCCCCCTACACAGGGAGCCGAGGTGGCGCTGTGCAATCTCACCCTCGGGCATGATCGCCACCCCGCCGTTCACCATGTCGAGGCGCGGCTGGAACCGGGTAGCCTGACTGCGCTGGTCGGCCCGAACGGGTCGGGGAAATCCACACTTCTGCGCGGAATTATGGGCGAACTGCGCCCCATGACCGGGCAGGTCGTGCTGCAGGGGGCGGCGCGCGGGCGGATCGCCTATCTGCCACAGCTGTCGCGCATCGACCGCAGCTTTCCGTTGACGGTGTCCGAACTGGTGGCCTCCGGGCTGTGGCATCTCACGGGGATTTTCGGCGGATTGCGCGCCGACGGCCGCGCGCGGCTGTCCGAGGCACTGGCGGCGGTTGGCATGGCGGGAAGCGAGGCACGCAGCATCGCGGCCCTGTCGGGCGGTCAGATGCAGCGCATCCTGTTCGCCCGGGTGCTGCTGCAGGATGCGCCGCTGATCCTGCTGGACGAGCCCTTCGCCGCCATCGACGAGCGCACCACCGATGATCTGCTTGACCTGATCGATGCCTGGCACGCCGAGGGGCGCACCGTGGTGGCGGTGCTGCATGACCTCGACATGGTGCGGGCCCGCTTTCCGAATGCGATGCTGCTTGCGCGCGAGATCGTCGCTCATGGGCCCTCGGGCGCAGTCCTGTCCGAGGCCAACCTTGCCCGGGCCCGCGCCCGGCTGGCAGCGGCCGCGCAGGCCACGCCAGATGTCTGCGAGATCGGCGAGGCCGCACCCGCTCCCGCCCTTCGTGCAGTGGGCGGCGAGGGTCTGTGATGGGCGCACTTCTTCACGAGTTGTTCCTGCAACCCTTTGCGGAATTCGGCTTCATGCGCCGGGCTCTGGTCGGGGTGACGGCGATTGCGCTTGGTTCGGTTCCGGTGGGCGTGTTCCTGATGCTGCGCCGCATGAGCCTGACCGGCGATGCCATGGCCCATGCCATCCTGCCGGGGGCGGCGGTGGGCTTTCTGGTGGCGGGGCTTTCGCTTCCGGCGATGACGATCGGGGGGCTTGTCGCGGGCATGATGGTGGCCGTGGCGGCGGGGTTCGTCGCGCGCTCCACGCTGCTGCTCGAGGATGCCTCGCTTGCGGCTTTCTATCTGATCTCGCTGGCGCTTGGCGTGCTGATCGTCTCTCTGCGCGGCTCGAACGTGGACCTGATGCACGTGCTTTTCGGCACCGTGCTCGCGCTGGACAATGCCGCCTTGCTGCTGCTTGCCTCGATCTCCACGATCACCCTTTTGGCGCTGGCGTTCCTCTATCGGGCCATGGTGATGGAATGCGTGGACCCGGCCTTTCTGGGCAGTGTCAGCCGGTCTTCGGCGGTGGCGCATTACGGCTTTCTGTTACTGGCAGTGCTCAACCTCGTGGGGGGGTTTCACGCGCTCGGCACGCTGATGGCGGTGGGCATGATGATCCTGCCCGCAGCGGCGGCGCGGTTCTGGGCCACGCGCCTGCATACCATCATCGCGGTCGCCATCGGGATCGCACTTGCCTCGGGCTATGGCGGGTTGCTGCTGTCCTATCACTTCGATCTGCCCTCGGGCCCGGCGATCATCCTGACAACGGGGCTGGCCTATCTGGCCTCGATGGTGGTGGGCCGGGTCTCGAGCCTTCGCGCCCACCTGTTTCCACCACGCCATCTTGCGGCGTGATCACGTTCCATTCCCTGACTACGGAGGACCGACGAATGTTGCCGATCCGACACCTTGCCGCAGGCCTTGTGACCGCCGGGCTGTTTGCCCTGCCGGCGCTGGCCAGTGGGCATTCCCACGGGCATTCTCATGCGCATGGGCATTCCCACGGGCATGGCGAAGCCCATGCCCCTCTTGAAGTGGTCGCAAGCTTCTCCATCCTTGCCGATTTCGTGACGCGCATCGGTGGCGAGCGGGTCGCGGTGAGAAGCCTCGTGGGGCCGAACGGTGACGCCCATGTCTATCAGCCAAGCCCGTCGGATGCCCGTGCCGTGGCCGGCGCGGATCTGGTCGTGATCAACGGGCTGGGCTTTGAAGGCTGGATCGAGCGGCTGATCCCGGCCAGCGGCTATGAAGGCCCCGTGGTCGTCGCGAGCGACGGGATCGCGGTGATCAGTGGATTTGTGCATGAGCATGACCACGATCACGATCACGCCCACGACGAGGGGCACGGCCATGATGATGGCCATGACCACGCCCACGACGAGGGGCACGGCCACGATGATGGCCATGACCATGCCCATCATGACGGGCACGATCACGATCACTCCGACGCGGACCCGCATGCATGGCACGATCCGGCGGCTGTGCGGGTCTATCTCGGCAATATCGCCGCGGCGCTGACCCGGGCGGATCCCGATGGCGCGGCTGTCTTCGCGGCCAACCTTGTCGTGGCGCTGGAAGAAGTGGCCGAGATCGAGGCCGAGCTTGCCCAACTTGCCGCGATCGCACCCGAGGGGCTGCGCGAGATCATCGTGCCACATGCCAGCTTTGGCTATCTGGAGCGGGTGACGGGGCTGAGCTTTCTGGCACCCGTGGGCACCACCACCGATGCCGAGCCGTCGGCGCGTGACATGGCTGAGGTGATCCGGCGTATCCGGGCCGATGGCGGGGCGATCCTGTTCACCGAGAACGTGTCCGACCCCCGGCTGGTGGAGCAGATCGGGCGGGAGACCGGCCTTGCGGTTTCCGGTCGGCTCTACTCGGATGCGCTGTCGGGCCCCGATGGGCCGGCGGCCAACTGGGCCGAACTGATGCGCCACAACATCGGCGCGTTGCGGGCGGCCTTCAGCGGCTGAGCCTGCGCGGGGGGGGGCGGGGGGGGGGGGGTCGCGCCCGCGC
>JAFIEC010000001.1 GCA_020832725.1 Paracoccaceae bacterium
GGCGGGGGTGGGGGCGTCGGCCGTGCTCATGGCGCTGGTGCTGGAGCAGGGCGTCGGCGCCGCCCAGAGGGGGGGCTGGCCCGCCCCCTTCGGGATCACGCTGGTGGCCGACACGCTGTCGGCGATCATGGTGGTGATCACCGCCGTCACCGGGCTTGCCGTCATCGTCTTCGGCCTCGGCGAGATCGGATCGCGGCTGGAGCGACTGGGCTATCACGCGCTGTATCATGTCATGATCGCGGGCGTGAACGGGGCCTTTCTGACCGGCGACATCTTCAACCTCTATGTCTGGTTCGAGGTGATGCTCATCTCCTCCTTTGGCCTGCTGGTGCTGGGGGGCACGCGGGCACAGCTGGATGCGGGGGTGAAATACGTGGCCCTCAACCTGGTTGCCACGCTGATGTTCCTGGCGGGCATCGGGCTTCTCTACGGGCTCACCGGCACGCTCAACATGGCCGAGCTGTCCCTGATCGTGCCCGAGCTGGAGGACCAGGGCCTTGTGACCGTCATCGCCATGATGTTCATGGTCGGCTTCGGCATGAAGGCTGCGGTGTTCCCGCTCTTCTTCTGGCTGCCGGCCGCCTATCACACGCCCACATTCTCGGTCTCGGCGGTCTTTGCGGGGCTGCTGACCAAGGTGGGGGTCTATGCCCTGATGCGGGTGTTCACCCTGATCTTCACGGGGGATGTGGGCTTTACCCACGAGATCCTGATCTGGGTGGCCACCCTGACCATGCTGACCGGCGTTCTGGGGGCGGCGGCGCAGAACGATTTCCGCAAGATCCTGTCGTTCCACATCGTCAGCCAGATCGGCTACATGGTCCTGGGGCTTGCGTTGTTCACGCCGCTGGCCATTCTGGGGGGCGTGTTCTACCTCGTTCACCATATCATCGTGAAGGCCAACCTGTTCCTGATCGCGGGCGTGGCCTACCGGATCGCGGGACATACCGATCTTGCGCGCATCGGCGGCCTGTACAAGAGCGCGCCATTGCTGGCGGTGCTGTTCATCATCCCTGCCTTCTCGCTGGCGGGCTTTCCGCCGCTGTCGGGCTTCTGGGCGAAATACCTCGTGGTCAAGGCAGCGCTGGAGCTGGAGGCGTGGCTGGTGGCCTTCGTCGCCCTTCTGGTGGGCCTGATGACCATCTATTCCATGACCAAGATCTGGGCCGAGGCCTTCTGGAAGCCCCATCCCGACGGGGTGGAGCCGCGCCTTGCCGCCCTGACGCCCGCCGACCGCCGCGCCCTGCTGTGGCCCATCGGGACGCTGGCCGCCATGACCATCATCATCGGCTTCTGGCCCGAGCCCTTTGTTCAGGTGGCCACCACCGGGGCAGAGCAGTTGCTTGATCCCAGCCTCTATATCTCGCGCGTCCTGGAGGTGCGGCCATGAACGCGCTTGCGGCCAATCTCGTCCTCGCCGTGATCTGGGCGGCGCTGACCGGCGACATCTCCAGCGGTTCGCTGCTGTCGGGTCTGGTGGTGGGCTTCTTCGCGCTATGGATGGTGCAGCCCATCCTGGGGCTCGACCCGCTCTATTTCCGGCGCATGTATCGCAGCACGCGGCTGGCGGTGTTCTTCCTGTGGGAATTGCTGAAATCCTCGGTCGAGGTGGCGGTCGAGGTGCTGCGCCCCCGGGGCAGGGCCCGGCCCGCCTTTGTCGAGATGCCGCTCGACGTGAAATCCGACCTCGAGATCATGCTTGTCGCCAACCTCATTTCGCTGACACCGGGCACGCTCAGCCTCGAGGTGATGCCCGACCGCTCGACGCTGATCGTGCATGCGATGTTCGGCGACGACCCCGACGCGCTGGTCGCCTCGATGAAGAACGGGCTGGAGCGCATGGTGAAGGAGGCCTTTGAATGAGTCCTGCCGAATTCCTCGCATTCTCGGTGGAGTTGGCCTTCGGCCTTGTGCTGATCGCGATCCTGCTGTGCTTCGTACGTCTGGTGCGCGGCCCCTCGCTGGCCGACCGGGTGGTGGCGCTCGACATGATGACCATTCTCATCATCTCTGTCTGCGCGCTGTTCACGCTGGTTGTCGACGATCCCGCCTTCCTCGATATCGTTCTGGTGATGGCGCTGATCGGGTTTCTGGCGACGGTCGCCCTCGCCCGTTATGCCGAGCGGCGCTTCCTCGACCGGACACGGGAAACGGGAGAGCTGCGCGATGATTGAGATCCTTGCCGCGATCTTCGTGCTGGCAGGCGGGGTGTTCTCGCTGATCGCCGGTATCGGGCTGATGCGCTTCAACGATGTGCTGATGCGCATGCACGCTTCCACCAAGGCGGGCACGCTGGGCTCCATCCTCACGCTGGTCGCGCCGGCGCTGGTGTTCGGCACGATGGGGGTGACGACGAAAGTCGTGGCGGGGGTGCTGTTCCTGTTGCTGACCGCGCCCATCGCCGCCCACATGATCGGGCGGGCCTTTGTGCGTACCGAGAAGGACCACAAGACCAAGACGCTTCCCGGCCATCGCGGCAGCGCGTTGCTGCCCTCCCCCGAAGAGGCCGTGCGCCGCTCTCCCTGAGAATGGCCCGCACGCGCCCCGGGGGGGCGCGGCCCTACAGCCCGTAGATCGCCGCGAACTTCGCCTCCAGATACGCAAGCAGCGGCCCCGGATCGGGGGTCCCGGTTTCTTCGGTGCCGGTTGCCTGCGCGATCAGGGCGGCCGGCTCCAGCAGGCTGCCGTGGCACTGCAGGCGCGTGCGCAGCCAGTCCAGCGCCGGGCCGGGCACGCCACGGGACAGATCGGCATCGAGATCCGGCAGATCGGCCCGCAATGCCCGGTGCAGCAGCCCGGCATAGACATTGCCCAGCGTGTAGGTCGGGAAATAGCCGAACAGCCCCACCGACCAATGCACATCCTGCAGCATCCCCAGCGCGGGCCGGGGCGGCCTGCGTCCGAAATCGCGCTGAAAGGCCGCGTTCCACGCCTCCTCCAGATCGGCGGGCGCAAGCCGCCCCGCGATCAGGTCGCGCTCCAGCCCGAAGCGGAGGGCCACGTGCAGGTTGTATTGCACCTCGTCTGCCTCGGTGCGGATGAACCCTTCCTCCAGCCGGTTTACCGTGCCGAAGAAGGCCTCGGCATCCATGTCCAGCGGCCCGAATTCCGCCTCCATGCGGCCGTGCAGCCACCCCGAGAAGGCGGCCGAGCGGCCCAGCTGGTTCTCGTAGAGGCGCGACTGGCTTTCATGGACCCCCATCGACGCCCCCTGCCCCGCAGGCGTCAGCGCCAGATGCGGTGCCACCGCCTGTTCATAGGTGGCATGTCCCACCTCGTGCAGGGTCGAATAGAGGCAGTTGAACGGGTCGGCCTCGTCCACCCGGGTGGTGATCCTCACATCCGCGCCCGATCCCGAGGAGAACGGATGCACCGCCAGATCAAGCCGCCCGCGCGACCAGTCATAGCCGAAGGTCCCGGCGATCAGCCGCGCCAGCCGCATCTGCCCCTCGGTGCCGAAATTCCCGACCAGCCGCGCAGGCTGGCGGTCCGCGCCCAGCGCCCGGTCGCGCAGGGCCACCAGCCGGGGGCGGAGGGCCGCGAACATCGCCTCCAGCCCCTCGGCGGTGGCGCCCGGCTCGTAAAGCTCGAGCAGCGCGTCATAGGCCTCCTGACCGGGGCGGGCCAGATGGCCGGCCTCCTCCCGGCGCAGGGCGATCACCTGCTCCAGCCACGGCAGAAAGGCGGGCACGTCATCGGCCGCCCGGGCCGCCGCCCAATGGCCCTGCGCCAGCGAGGTGACCCGGGCCAGCTCCGAGGCCAGCCGGGCAGGCACGCGCACGGCACGCGCATGGGCGCGCGCGACCAGCCGGGCCTGGGCCGCGGCCTCGGGGCCAAGGGCGTCGGGCTGCGCCTCGATCGTGGCCAGCCAGCCCCCCACCTCGGCCGAGGCATGGCGGGCGTGGATCACCGCCTCCCGCGCGGCCAGCGCCGCGGCCCGCTGGGGCGCGGCATCGCGGGGCATCATCGTCTCCTGGTCCCAGCCCAGCACTCCCGCCGCCGAGGCCAGCGCCTGGGTCTGACGGGCGTGGGCGATCAGCGCCTCGTAGGCCGCCTGGACCGGCCCCGCGCTCATGTCCCCGCCCCGCGCAGCGCGCCGCCCCGGGGATACAGCGCCAGATGCCGCGCCCGCAGGATCAGGACCCACAGCACCACCGCGCCCAGCTGATGCGCGATCGCCACGCTCCAATGCGCGGCAAGCAGGACCGTCACCACCCCAAGCGCCGCCTGCGCCAGCATCATCGCCGCCATGGCATGAAACGCCGCCCGGGTCGCCGCATGGGGGCTGCGCCGCCCCCGCAGCCAGACCACGACGGCAAAGGCCAGCAGCAGATAACCCGCCGTGCGGTGCAGGAATTGCACCAGCCCCGGGTTCTCGAAGAAATTGGTCCACAGCGGCACCAGCGCAAAGGCCCCGGGTGGCAGCAGCTGGCCGCCCATCAGCGGCCAGTCGGTAAAGCTGCGCCCGGCGTCGATCCCGGCCACCAGCGCGCCCAGCAGGATCTGCAGGAAGGCGAAATGCATCAGACCCGTCGACATCGAGAACAGCCGTGCCTCGCGGCCCCTGCGGGCCTGCATCAGATCGGCCTCGCTGCGGCCCAGTTGCAGGATATACCACGCCAGCAGGCCGAGGATGACAAAGGCCAGCCCCAGATGGGTCGCCAGCCGATAGGAGGCGACGGTGATCATTCCCGCCTCTAGGCCCGAGGCCACCATCCACCAGCCGATGGCCCCCTGGACCCCGCCCACCGCGCCCACCAGAACCAGCCCCCCCCCCCAGCCCCACGGGATCCCGCCCCGGCCCCACCACTAGAACAGGCCCCGCGCCCCCACCACCCCGCTACCGCCGCCCCGCGGCCCG
>JAFIEC010000006.1 GCA_020832725.1 Paracoccaceae bacterium
CCCCCGGGGGCGGGGGCCCGCGGGCCTGTGGCGCACCCGGCTGCGCGCCGGGTGGGGGGCGTCGTTGCAGAAAGGCTCAGAGCAGCTGGAGGTTGCCTGCCGCCGATCGCCCGTCGCGACCCTGTTCGAGGTCGAAAGACACCTTCTGGTTGTCGCGCAGACCGCGCAGCCCGGCGCGTTCCACCGCCGAGATATGCACGAACACATCCGACCCGCCGCCATCGGGGGCGATGAAGCCGTAACCCTTCGTTTCATTGAACCACTTCACGGTGCCGGTGGCCATCGGTCACTCTCCTGTCCTTTGCCGCCGCGGGATGCGGGCGGCGATGCGCGCTTTCCTTCGCAATCGCCGCTGTCGCAGACAGGTGGTCAACGCAGAAAGTCAGTCGTCACGCAAACAGGGTCACCGAATCACCCATCCAAATCAAGTCTGCGCATCTGGCCGGGTCGGGGCTCAGCGATCGGGTGCCGATCCGGCGGCGGCAGCGCCAGCGGCACGGGCGCAGGCGTATCCGAAGACGAGAGTTCGGGGCGGAATCGGGGAGGATGGCGCGGGCCGGCTTAGCCGACGAAGGCCTTTTCCACCACATATTCGGCGGGTTCCGAATTGGCCCCCTCGCGCAGGCCCCAGCCCTCCAGGATGGTCTTCATGTCGCTGTTGAACTCCAGCGAGCCGCAGACCATGCCGCGATCATGGGCGGGGTCGAGGGGCGGAAGGCCGAGATCGGAGAAGACACGCCCCGATGCTAGATTGTCGGTGATCCGGCCCATGCGCGCGCTCTGCTCGCGGGTGGTGGTGGGGTAGTAGAGCAACCGTCCCGCCACCATCTCGCCGATCAGCGGATCCTCGGGCAGGGCCTCCACCAGTTTTCGGCCGTAGTCCAGGTCGGCCGTCTCGCGGCAGGTGTGCATGAGCACGACCTTCTCGTAGCGCTCCCATGTGTCGGGGTCGCGCAGGAGGCTGGCGAAGGGGGCGATGCCGGTTCCGGTGGCGAACAGCAACATCCGGGTTCCGGGCAGCAGCGCGTAGAGCTCCAGCGTGCCCACCGCCTTGGGCTTGAGGATGACCGCGTCGCCGGGCTGGATATTCTGCAACCGGGAGGTGAGGGGGCCGTCGGGCACCTTGATCGAGTAGAATTCCAGCGTGTCGTCCCAGGAGGGCGAGGCGATGGAATAGGCTCTCAGGATCGGGCGGCCATCATCGCCGGGCAGGCCGATCATCACGAATTCGCCCGAGCGGAACCTCAGGCTGCGCGGGCGGGTCAACCGGAAGGAAAAGAGCCGGTCGGTCCAGTGGCGCACTTCGGTGACGGTTTCGGTGGGCAGGGCCCGGCTGGCGGCGGCGGCCTCGTTCATCGGCCTTCTCCCTCGTTCTGCATCCCGCCCTGTGTAGCGCGGGGGGCGCGCACAGGAAAGCGCCGGTTGGGTCGCGCCCCGCTGTCCCCTGTCCGGCGGCCGGGCGCGGCCCCGGCGCGGTCTGTCCAGCGCGGGACGGGTGCGACCTGTGACAATTGGCGCGGGCCCGGAACCGGCGCTGTGGGCTGGCGCGCCGTTGGCGCAGTGGGGTGGCGCGCCTTTGGCCCTATGGGGTGGCGCGCCTTTGGCGCGACAAAAGGTACCATCCGCAGGAACGTGTCGGTCTTGTAACGCCGGGGCATGTGCCCATATCGGCCCCGCAACGCCCGGCCCGACGCCAGACAGATGGAATAGCAATGACCGTTCGCATCGATACGCTCGACCGCAAGATCCTGACGGAGCTTCAGGACGATGCCGGACAATCGCTGGATTCGATCGCGCGCAAGGTGGGTTCGTCCAAGACGCCGGTATGGAACCGCATCCGCAAGATGCGCGAGGCGGGTGTGATCACGCGCCAGACCGTCCTGCTGGATCCGGGCATGCTGGGCTTTGACGCCTGTTTTTTCGTGCTGATCCGCACCTCCGAGCATGATGCCGAATGGCAGGCCCGTTTCCTGCAGGCGCTGCAGGAACGCCCCGAGGTGATGGAGGCCCACCGCCTCGCCGGAGAGATCGACTATATCCTCAAGGTGCGGGTGCCCAATGCCCGCGCCTATGACGATTTCTATCAGGCGCTGATTTCCGAGGTGAAGATCTTCAACGTCACCGCGCTGCTGTCGATGCAGGAGATCAAGAGCACCACGCGCCTTCCGCTCGAGGAGGAGGGCTGAGGCCCACGCGCCCCGGCTCAGCGCCCGGTGCGGCCCAGACGCTCGCTCTTCTTGCGCACCAGCACCATGCGCAGATCGTGCATGGAGAGCAGCAGCGCATCGGTGATTTCCTCCAGCTGCCGCTCTGTCGCCTGGGACTGGGCCCATTGGGCGGTCAGGTTCAGGTGGTCGATCGCGCGGCGGATATCGTCGACCATGCGCTCGGCCAGTTCAAGGCGGCGGGCCTCCATCCAGGCCTCGATCTCGGCCATCTCGTCGTCGGCGATCTCGACGTTGCCCTGTGGCTTTATCTCTCCGCTGCGGATGTTGATCGCGGCGATCTGTTCGAGATCGAGCCGACCCTGCCTGTTCTCGACATCGACGCGAAAGACCAGCGCGCCGTTGTCGCGGGTGCGAAAGTAGAGGCGGGGCAGGGACAGGGACATGAATCGGCCTCAGCGCAGGCTGTTGCAGAAATCGGCCACGCGCGCACAGGCCCGGGCAAGGGTGTCGTCATCCGCCGCATAGGACAGACGCAGGTGGGGTGAAAGCCCGAAGGCGGCACCGGGCACCAGCGCGACCCCGGCCTCGTCCAGCAGGGATTCGCAGAAATCGGTGTCGGTGGCGATGTGGCGCCCTGCGGGGGAGCGGCGGCCCAGCGTGCCCGAGATGTCGGGAAAGACGTAGAACGCGCCTTCG